>JAEWWY010000411.1 GCA_023458835.1 Bacillota bacterium | reverse complement strand
GCAGATGGAAAAGCTGCATGAAAAGTATCCCGCCTACGGGTTTTTGCAGCACAAGGGCTATGGCACGCCCCAGCATATTGCCGCCCTGAAGGCCTACGGGCCATGCCCTGCCCACCGCCGGGACTTTATCACTAGCTTTGTATGACGGGAGCGGGGGAAAAGGGGCGGCGGGGGGAAGAACTGGCCCTGAAATACCTGATGGAAAAAGGTTGCCGCCCGGTGGAAAGGAATTTCCGCGCTTTGGGCGGAGAGATCGACCTCATTGTGGAAATGGATGCGCTGCTGGTGTTTGTGGAGGTCAAGTTCCGCTCCCGGGGATACCTTGGCGCGGGGATGGAAGCGGTAACGCTTAAAAAGCAAAGGTGCATCGTAAAGGCAGCCGGGGAATACCTGCTGAAAACGGATCAGTTCGCAAGGCCTTTGCGCTTTGATGTGGTGGAGATCACAGGGGATAAAGTGATCCATGTGGAAAATGCTTTTTCCGGCGACTGGTCTTAATGGAATATCCTGCCGCAAGCGGCGGGGAGCCTTGTGTAAGGAGCCGTACCCATGAACCGAAAGTTTCTCTTGTACTTGATATGTTGCTTCTCCCTGGCGTTCATACTGCCGCTGACGGCGGCTTCCAGTGCGCCGGTTGAGCAAAACCTGCTGGAAAACGGAAGCTTTGAAAGGCTGGACGCTTCCGGGCTGCCGGCGGGATGGTTTACAGAAGCTTATATCAACACGCCGGGATATACGGAATACAGCGTGTCAGGCGGAGCCAAGGATGGCCAAAACGCCGTGCTGGTGGAAAATTTCGGCGCCAACGATGCCAGGTTTGCCCAGATCGTTTCCGTGGAACCAAACGCCGTTTACAAGCTCAGCGGGTTCGTGCACACCGAGGGGATTCCCGATGCCGGCATGGGGGCCAACCTGTCTGTGGCCAATGTATATGTGTTTTCCGACAGCGTGTATGGCACGCAGGCCGGATGGCAGGAATTGACGCTGTATGGGCAGACGGGGCCTGACCAGAATACCATTACCGTATTTGCGCGCCTTGGCGGGTATAGCGGCGAAAGTGAAGGCAGGGCATATTTTGACGATATCCGCCTTACAAAGGTAACGGGGGCGGTTCCTTCCGGCGTGTTTGTGACAGATTGGTTCAAAGCGGAAACGCAGCGGCAGCCTTCTTCGGAAGAAGCATATGAGGATGAATCCAGCCCGTTTTGGCCGCGTTTGATTCTGCTTTCCCTGTGTTTCCTTGCGCTGGCCGCATGTATGATACCTTACCTGCAAGAGGAAGCAATATCGCCGAGGCTGAAAAGGGAGCCGGAAGGAAAAGCTGCGCTGGCCGTGGCGTTTATGCTGCTGGCTGCCTTTGTGCTGCGCTTGATTCTGGCCGTCAAGGTGCCCGGCCATGAAGTGGACATTGATTGCTTCCTGGGCTGGGGCAACATGATGTATGAGGGCGGCCCTGCCAGCTTCTACGTATCCGGCGGCTTTGTGGATTATCCGCCCGGATATCTGTATGTATTGTGGCTGAACAGCGCCATTGCCAACTGGTTCGGCCCTTTGAGCCCGGGTGCGCAGTTGCTGAACCTGAATTTCGTGCCCATCCTTTCTGATCTTGCCGCCGCGCTTGTTTTGTATAGGGTGGGCAAGGAGAAGCTGCCTGCCAAGGCTGCCGCCGCCATGGCCATCCTGTACGCCTTCAACCCGGCCGTGATCATCAATGGCGCGGCCTGGGGCCAGGTGGACAGCGTGCTGGCCCTTGGGCTGTTTCTGGTGGCTGTCTTTGCCATGGAGCGCAGGTGGGACAAGCTGCTGCCCGTATATATGCTGTGCGTGCTGATCAAGCCACAGGCGCTGATGCTGGGGCCGCTGGGGCTCACCGCTCTTTTGCTGGAGTTGTTCCGCAAGGATGAAAAGCGGCCGTGGAAACAATTGGGCTTTGGCCTGTTGTGGTCCATTGTGATCGCTGCCGTGATCGTGATTCCGTTTTCTTTGAAGCAGGAAGGAACATGGTTTCTTGAAAAGTTTGAATGGCTGTATCATCTGTACAAAGGCACGCTGGGCTCTTATCCCTATCCCACGGTAAACACTACGAATTTGTATTACCTGGTGGGGCAAAACTGGGGATCGCTTGCAGCCATGGCAAACCGGGCCATTCCCCTTGGCATGGCGATGATCACCGGCGCGCTGGCTTTCTGGCAGTTTGCCACGGTGAATAAGCGCAAGGGAAATCTTCTTGCGAAGTACGGGCATCTTGCCTTCCAGGCACTGGCCTTTGTGGTGTTCCTTGTTTTTGCCGCTATGGAAGCGGATTATGCCACCCTGGGAACGGCGCTGATGGTGCTTACGATATTGTGGGTGGTGCTTGCCTACCTGCGGGGCAACCATCTTAAGCATCTGCCCCTGATGGGCGGCATCCTGTTCATTGGCCTGTATGTGTTGGGGATCAAGATGCATGAGCGGTATCTGTTCCCGGCGCTGCTGCTGCTTTCCCTGGCCTATTTCAAAAAGCGTGACTGGCGGATATTGCTGCTGATAGCGGGCTTTTCGGTTACAACCTTTGTGAATGTGGGCATTGTGCTGGACAACACCGTCCGCCTGGGCAGGTCAATGGGCCATCTGAATGCCGATACCCACGGGGTGAGCATGGCTTTGTCCATTCTCAACCTGCTACTTTGCTTCTTTGCCTTCTATACGGGAGAAGCTCTCTGCGCCGAAAATGGTACGGAAAAGCATGCCGCGCGCCTGTTTGCCAAAGCAGATAAGGCTGCCGGAGAAATCCGCAGAAAAGCCGCGCTGCTTTCCCCCCGCGACGCAAAGCTCCACCTGACGCAGTGGGATATGCTCCTGCTTGCGGGCATTACATTGGCGTATACCGTGGTGGCTTTCTGGAACCTGGGCAGTCTCAAAGCGCCGCAGACCGCCTGGATATCCACCAAGGCCGGGGAGCAGGTGGTATTGGATCTGGGCGCGGAACAGGATTTTCGGATGCTGTATTACGGCGGCATCAACCACAATGACTTCTCCGTAGCGGTGAGCACAGACGGCGAAAGCTGGTCGGAGGAATATCCCGCCCGCATGCAGGAGGGGAACTGCTTCCAGTGGCAGTACCTGGTGCATACCAACCAGGTGGATGAATCCATATCCTATACCAGCAATCCCAGGGACCTTTCGGGCAGGTTTCTGCGGGTTACGGCATCCACTATCGGCCTTGACTTGAGTGAAATACTGCTGCGCACTTCGGATAAGCAGGTACTGCCTGTTACCGTCTCTGCCCATACGGGCAACAACCCGGGCTCCAGCCTGAGCGCGCCCGTGCAGAATTTGCTGGATGAGCAGGATACCTTGGAGGGCGAGCCAGGCTGGTATACGGGCACTTATTTTGACGAGATATACCATGCCCGCACCGCGTATGAGCATGCCCATGGCATCGCTCCCTACGAGACGTCGCATCCCCCCCTTGGCAAGGTGATGATGAGCTGGGCTGTAATGGCGTTTGGCATGACGCCTTTTGGCTGGCGGTTTGCCGGGGCGCTGGCGGGGGTATTGATGCTGCCGGCCATGTACCTGTTGGGCAAGCAGGTGACACGCCGCACCAGTCTTGCCGCCGCCGCCATGCTGCTGATGACCTTTGACCTGATGCATTTTACCCAGACGCGGATTGCCACCATCGACAGCTTCCCGGTGCTTTTCATCATGCTGTCATACCTGTGCATGTTCCATTATCTGCAGATGGATTTCTGGGGCACGCCTTTTTACAAGACGCTCGTTCCGCTCACCCTCTCCGGCCTGTTCATGAGCCTTGGCATTGCCAGTAAGTGGGTGGGCATCTATGCGGGGGCAGGCCTGGCGGTCCTCTTCTTCTGGAGCTGCTGGCGCCGCCTGATGGAAGTCCGCGAAGCGAACAGAATGGCAGGACAAAGGAAGGGTGTGCCGGAGGACCGGCGGCAGGCTGTAGCAGCGGCCGCCGAAAAGGGAACCATGCGGGTCTTTGTCACCTGTCTGTGCTGCCTTGTCCTTTTCATTGCGATGCCTGCCGTTATCTATTACCTTTCTTATATTCCCTATTTTGCCCCTGGCGGCGGGGTGACGGTGCAAAAGATCATAGAGGCCCAAAAAGGCATGCTTTCCTATCATAGCACGCCGGGCCTGGGCGCAGATCATCCCTTCCAGTCTCCCTGGTGGGAATGGCCCCTGATTTTGAAGCCCATGTGGTACTTCAAAGGGAACTACCAGCCGGCAGATATGGGCTCCACCATCTATGCCATGGGCAATCCCGCCGTATGGTGGACAGGTTTGGCGGCTCTTGCGATCGTGCTTGCCGTATTTGTGAAGCGCCATATCTGGCGCGGGGATGGGAATGGGGTTATACACATCCACTCCAAAAGGCATGACATCGTGCCGGCCATGATTTTGATCGGCTTCGCCAGCCAGTACATGCCCTGGGTGCTGGTACCCCGGTCCACGTTTATCTACCACTATTTTGCCAGTGTACCCTTTATCATCCTGTGCACGGTGGTCTGTTTCCAGTGGCTGAAGGATAAATGGAAGGCGGGATATGCCCCCCTTTTGTGGGCGCTGGTGGCGGTTTCGGCCCTTCTGTTCATTGGCTTCTACCCATACGCCAGCGGTGCAATCACTTCAAGGGCCTGGCTGGACGCCATGAAGTGGTTCCCCGGAATCTATTATTGATACAGTGGATGCAAAGGAGACGAAGCCATGCTTTCCCAAACCCTTGGCTATGGCTTGAGCGGTGTGGACGGCTTTTGTGTGAAGGTGGAGGTGTTCATTACCAACGGGCTTCCGGCGCTGGATGTGGTGGGCCTTCCTGACGCCTCGGTCAAGGAGAGCCGGGACCGGGTGCGCGCCGCCATCATGAACAGCGGTTTTCGCATGCCCGTGGCCAGGGTGACGGTGAATTTGGCTCCCGCCGATGTGCGCAAGGAAGGCCCGGCTTTCGACCTGCCTATCGCCGTCGGCGTGCTTGAGGCCAGCCACCAGGCCGCTTTTCCACCCATGGACGGCGTATTGCTGATAGGGGAATTATCGCTGCAGGGGGAACTGAATCCCGTCAGAGGCGCGCTGCCCATGGTAATCAGCGCCCATGAGCATGGCATCCATCAGGTGGTGCTGCCTTTAAAGAATGCCAAGGAAGTAGAAAGCATCCAGGGCATGCAGATATATCCCGCCGCCAACCTGACCGAGGCGGTGCGCCATCTGACGGGCCAAAATCGGATACCTGCGCAGATTCAAAAAAGTTATGATAGCTGCCTTCAGGAAGCGTCGGATACCAATGACCTAAGCCATGTCAGGGGGCAAACCGCCGCCCGGCGGGCGCTGGAGATCGCCGCAGCCGGCGGCCATAATCTATTGATGATCGGCGTGCCGGGCAGCGGCAAAACCATGCTGGCCCGGTGCCTGCCGGGGATACTGCCGCCCATGACCTTTGCCGAGGCGCTGGAGACAACGAGGCTGCACTCCATCGTAGGCGACCCGCCAGCCGAGGGCGGGCTTATGACCCGCCGCCCTTTCCGCGCGCCGCATCACAGCGCTTCCCTGCCGGCGCTGGTGGGCGGAGGCCAGGCGGCCAGGCCGGGGGAAGTGTCCCTGGCGCATAACGGCGTTTTGTTCCTGGATGAGCTGCCGGAGTTTTCCCGTAGCGCTTTAGAGGCGCTTCGCCAGCCGCTGGAGGATGGAGTGGTATCGGTGTCCCGCGTCCAGGCCCAGTCCCGTTATCAGGCCCGCTGCATGCTGGTAGCCAGTATGAATCCTTGCCCTTGCGGCTTTTTTGGCAGCCGGGTCAAGCAATGCCGCTGCAATCCCAATGAGATTCGCCGGTATCTGGATAAAATCAGCGGGCCGCTCCTGGACCGCATCGATATCCAGGTAGAGGTGGACGCGGTGCCTGTGGAGGAGATTCAGGCGCCCGACAGGGAGGAGGCCTCCCAAACAGTGCGGGAGAGGGTACAAAAGGCAAGGCTTTTGCAGCAGGAGCGCTACCAGGAGGAAAACATCTTCTGCAATGCCCAGTTGGGTGCCCGGCAGTTGAAAAAATACTGCGCCTTGTCCCCGGAAGCGCAGGAGGTGCTTCATCTGGCTATGGCGCGCTTTGGCATGAGCATGCGGGCTTATGGGCGGATATTGAAGGTGGCCCGCACCATCGCCGACCTTCGGGGCGATCCTGCCATTGCAACCGCCGATGTGGCGGAGGCCATCCAATACCGCAATCTGGACGGGAAATATTGGAGGTAGCCCATGGCATATACCATGGAGGAAAGATGCCGGGTCTGGCTGAGCGGGGCCGATATGGCCAGCCGGAAGATGGGCAAGCTGCTGGAGATATACGGAAGTGCGCAGGCTGTTTGGGATGATTTTCACTCTGATATGGACAGGGTGCTGGGGCCCAAAGCGTATAGCGTGCTGAAGGAAAGCCGCAGCGATGATGCGCTGGAGCGCAGCCTGTGCGCCATGGCAGAGAAGGGGGTCCACGCGCTCTTCCCCGGTGACGGGTTGTATCCGCCTTTGCTCAAGAGCATCTATTGTCCACCGCCTATTCTGTATGCGCTGGGGGACCCCGCCATCCTGCAGGAAAAAGCCATTGCACTGGTTGGCACACGTATGCCCAGCCGGTATGGACAGGATATGGCTTTTTCCCTGGGGAAGGAACTGGGGCAAAACGGCGTGACGGTGGTCAGCGGCTTTGCCAGGGGTATCGATACCGCCGCCCATT
>JAEWWY010000410.1 GCA_023458835.1 Bacillota bacterium | reverse complement strand
ACCTCTTCTTCACAGATGCGTATCAGTTCCGATATTGTCAGTAGCTCTCTTTTTTTCATCTCACTTCACCTCTTGGTTCTTATTCGCTTTTGCTCCCTCCCCTTCCTTTTGGTTTTTAGGTCACTTTCCCGCCGTTATGTACATCTTCCCCTTCTTTTTCAAATGAGACCGCCCTGCCTGTTCCAACAGAACGAGACAAGGAAAAGGCCGCGGCCGTATCGCATAGATACGGGCCGCGGCCCGCGGAATATATGGGGCGGGCCTGGGGCCTGCCTTATGCCTCCCGGTCCAATGGCCGCACGGTCAGGCTGCCATAGGCGCAGCTTCCCCCGCCGCTGATGGCCGCGCCGACCATGCCGTGCAGGTATGGGTGATCGGCATCGGTATACCTGATCAATTCCCGGCCCTCATGGAACACGGCAAGGGTGTTCCCACGGGCTTCGAGGGCGAACGCGTACCGCTCCGCGTGACGCCACGCAAAAGGAACGGTTGCCAACGCCCGGTAAACGCCGTCCTCGTTTTTCATCAGGGAGAGGCCCTCTTTGGTAAGCGCCGCGGCATAGGAGCGGACGGCCCCCTGCACGCGCAGGCCGATGGCGTGCCAATCCCCGGCAAGCGGCCGCATGGAAGCCTCCAGGCGGTAATCGCGCCAGGATACGTCGCCGGTATAGGTCTCCCCGAAATCGGGGCAATAGCCGGTCATTTCCCCGTCCTGCAGGTGCCAGGTGCCCCGGAGCCGGGTGAACTGGCTCATCTCCGTGCGGGCGTCCCTGTCAAACCAGCTCCAGTTGTGCTCCTTTTCCAGGTTGACAGTATAGTCCGCCTGGCCCTCCCAGCAAAGATCGTCCACAAAAACCGAAACAGACCCGTTCTGCCTGACCGGCTCGTCAGGCTCCACCCAAATGCCCACCTCCCCGATGCAGGCGTCGCTGCCGGCGGGGATCAGGAAGGAAAGCTGGCGCCACTCCCTGTCAAGGGGCACAAGCTCCGAGCGCAGGGACTCTCCCGTGTGGCGGTCAAGGGCGTACAGGCAGGCGCGGTACCTGCCGCCGTCCGCCGGCCTGACGGCCGCCGAAACGGTCTGCCCGGGATAGGCGATGGGGGATACCACCGGCTCGTAACGGCCGTTGGCGAAGTCGGACTTTTCATAATATGTTTTCACGAACACCTTGAGCGCGCTTCCGCTGGAGAAGGGCTGTGCGGATATTTTCAGGCATCGGCTGCCCGTAAAGGCGTCCTCGTCCGTATTGCGGACGCTGACCAGGCTTTCCCCGCCGCCTGTCAGCGCGGCCCGCACCGCATGGGTGGAGCCCGGCAGCTCAAAGTGGCAAAGGCGGGGCTTTTCCATGCGCGCCCGCCAGGGCTCCGGCGGGGTTTCGCCCGCCAGGCGGTAGCCCAGGCCGGCAAAATACTGCGCCGATCCGGGCAGGTCTGTGATGTTCAGCGATCCTACCACGCTGGAGGCCGCCTGGAAATCGTTGATCTCCGGGAACCATTTGCCATGGTCCATGCCGTCAAGGCCCCGGGCGACGCCCAGGATGGCCCCCAGGTTGCCCACGTTGCAGTCGGTGTCAAACCCGCACATGTTGCATATGTTGAGGCTGCGGGTGAAATCCCCGCCGCCGTAGAGCATGGAGAGCACGATGATCGCCGCATTGGGGATGATGTGGCAGTTGCCGATATACTTGTCCATCCAATAATGCTTTTTCACAAAAGCGAGGCATTCCCGCCAGTCCTGCGGATGGGCGTCATAAAAGGCCGCCACATCCCGCACGGCCGCGGCGTAACCACTGTCCCCGGGGATGACGGACAGGCCCTTGCTGATCAGGCTCCGCACGTCGCCATCCTCAAACGCGGCGCTGACGCAGGCGGCCACAAACATGCCGCCATAGACGCCGTCCCCGTCCCAGGCCACGGAGGCCGCCTTTTGCGCGAACCTTGCCGCCTTGCGGTAATCGCAGGGGCAGACGAAGCCCCAGCAATCAATGAAGATCTGCCCGCCGATCTGCCCGGCAACGATGCTGCCGTTCTGGGCGGCGGAGCCGGAGCGGGGCGCCATGATGCCGCTGCGCAGGTTTGTATACACGGTATGCTCCGCCGAGACCCCGTAGCCGCCCCACCAGAAAAAGCCGTGCTCATAGGGCACGTAGTTCAGGAGCGTCTTGCCGATCTGCTCCGCCGTCAGGCTTTCATCGCAGGCGTAATCCTCCAGCGCGCGCACAAAAAACAGCGGGCCGTTGGTATCATCATCCGCGGCGAAATCCGCATAATGGGTCACATAACCGTCCAGTTCGCCATAGAAGGCGGCGATGCGCTCGTCCGTCCACATCTCAACAGGCGCGCCATACCGCACGCCGATCACTTTTCCCAGCCAGCCGGCATATACCCGCTGAATATAGTCGTTCGGTAGTTTCGACATGCCTTGCTCCTTTATCATCAAGTTTTTTCCGCCGCCACGGCAGGGCCGTGTCACCGGAACGCCGGCGCAACGGGATCGGGCAGCATCCTGCGTACAAAGTCGTAGGTGAATACATCCCGGGTTTCGTCCACCCAGCCCAGGAACCGGGCCTTCATCTCCTGAAGCTTTTGCCCGTAGGCCGGGTCGGCGGCCAGGTTGCGCATCTCATAGGGGTCATGTACCATATCATAGAGCTCGTCGGCGTCATAGGGGTTGTAGACATATTTCCAGTCCTTGGTGCGGACCATGCGCTGGGTGTACATCCCCCATACGTCGCCGTGGTATTCCGAGTATACGCTGTCGTACCAGGCCGGATCCCTGCCGGTCAGGATGCCGCTCATGTCCCTGGCATGGATGGAGGGGATGGGGCTTTGCCCGGCCATGCTCAGTATGGTGGGGCACAGGTCCATGTTGCGCACGAGCTGCCCGTGCCGCGCCCCGGCCTTCGTCACGCCCGGCCAGCGGATGATCATGGGTACCCGCAGGACCTCGTCGTACATGGTGCCGCCCTTTTCGAAATGGCGGTGCATGCCGGTGGGGTCGGCATGGTCGGCTGTGAAGATCACGATGGTGTCTTCCTTCAGGGAAAGCGAATCCAGGGCATCCAGCACGATGCCGCAGCATGCGTCCAGGTAGGAGACATCGGCGTAATACATGCGCACCACCTGCCGCCACCAGCTCCAGTCCTTGCCCTCCAGGTTCCATTCCCGCAGCTTTCTCAGATGGCCCGCGGGCTTGCCCTCAAAGCTCTCCTCAAAATTGGGCCAGGGCTCAAACTGCTCATCCGCGTACATATCGGCAAAGCGCTTGGGCACGATGTTGGCAAAGTGGGGCTGTATAAAATCAAGCCGCAGGAAAAACGGCCTGCCGGCATTCTCCCGTTCCTTCAGGAACCGCTCGCCCTCCTTGGCCATCTGATACGCCCACAGCTCTTCGGGCTCCCCCACGTGCACGGCGTTCACCAGTTGGGCGCCGTTGGGAAAGGCGATCTCGGTCCGGTCCTTCAGATGCTCCGGCGGGATGCTGTTGCGGAAGTTCTTCCAGGTGTCATAGCCAAAATGCGTAGGGTCCAGCTCCTCGTTCACGTGCCACTTGCCCAGATAATGCATGTCATACCCACCTGAATCCTGCATCACCCTGCTGAAGGTGGGCGTCGCGGGGTCCAGGCCGATGGAGGTGCGCGTGGCGATATGGGTGTTCAGGCGGATGGCGTGGGTGTGGGGATAAAGCCCCGTCAAAAGCGAGCAGCGGGCCGGCGAGCACACCGGCGCCACGGTATACGCGTTGTCAAAGCGGGCGCCGCCATAGGCCAGCTTGTCCAGGTGGGGGGTCTTGCAGATGGTATTCCCGTAACAGGACAAAACGTCCGTGCGCAGTTGGTCGGCCACGATCAAAAGGATATTGGGCTTCCCGGGCATGGTGATCCTCCCTTACTTCAAGCCGCTGAGCTTGATGCCTTCCACATAATATTTCTGCAGCGCGATAAAGACAGCCAGGATGGGCAGGGTGGCCGCCGCCGCGCCTGCCATTACGATATGGTGGTCCGTGGCGTATTCGCCGAAGGCCAGTTGGGCAAGCCCCGCGGCCAGGGGCAGGGTGGTGAGGGACGTATTGACGATCAGCGGCCACATCAGGTCGTTCCAGGTCCACTGGATCACGAAGATCGCAAGCGTCACCAGGGCCGGGCCGATGAGGGGCAGGGTAATGGAAAAGTAGATGCGCAAATGCGAGCAGCCGTCTACCTTGGCCGATTCGACAAGCTCATCGGGCAGGGTGGCGAAGAACTGCCGGAGGAGAAAGATGCCAAAGGCGCTGGCGAGACCGTTGAGGATCAGCGCGCCGACGGTATTGACCATGCCCAGGGCCGACATGATGTTGTACTGGGGCACCATGTGGATCTGGGACGGCACCATCATGACGGACAGGATGATCAAAAACAGCGCCGAACGGCCCGGGAACCTGATTTTGGCAAAGGCATAGGCCGCCATGGAGCAAAGGATCAACTGCGCCGCGATGCGGCTGACGGTTGAAAGGACGGTGTTGAGGAACAGCCTGGCGTAAGGCAGCTTCCCAAAAAGCGTCGCGTAGTTGGAAAGGGTGGGCCGCTCAGGGAAAAACGTGGGCGGGATCATATGGATTTCCCCCGATGTCTTCAGGGAGGAAAGGATCATCCACAGGTAGGGAAACAGCATCACAAGCGCCGCGGCGGTCAGGACCATATAGATGACGATCTTGCTTTTCTTCATCGCATTCTTCTCCCCGGTGCGGTCAATCGTAATTGACCCATAGCTTTTGAACGAGCATCTGGATCGCCGTGAGCATCAGGATGATTAAAAATACCACGACGACAACGGCGGAGCCGTAGCCGATGTTATGGGATATGAACGCCTGGTAAAAAAATTCGTATATGACCGTTCCCAGCATGCGGTACATGCGGCCCTTCTGAGAGCCGATTAGCATGTAAGGGGCGTCGAACACCTGCATGGTTCTGATGACCAGGGTGACGATGACAAAAAACAGGGTCGGCGACAGCATGGGCAGGGTGATATGGCGAAAGGTCTGCCAGGCGTTGGCGCCATCCAGCCGCGCGGCCTCGTAGTATAAGGTTGGAATGCCCTGCAGGCCGGCCAGCAGAATGATGATGTTGTTCCCCAGGGAGCCCCAGGTGATCATGGCCACCAGGGAGATGACCGCCGTGCCGGGATCGCTCAGCCAGTATGTTTTCTGGATTCCCAGAAGGGACAGGAACCCGTTGAGGATGCCGTAATCGCTGTTGAGAATCCACCGCCAGACCAGGGTGGAGGCCACGGAGATGGTGATGACGGGAAGAAAAAAGCTTACCCGGAACAGGGCGATGCCGCGTATCCTGTGGTTCAGCAGCGATGCGAACAAAAGGGATACCGCCGCGGGCAGCGGCACCGACAGGGCCACGACCTTGACCGTATTGGCAAGGATGATGCCAAAATCCCTGTCCGCAAACAGTTTTTTATAATTGCCCAGGCCGACAAAGTCGGTGGCGCTGAACCACTGGGTTTTCTGCAGGCTCAGATAGATGCTGTCGACAATGGGCCAAAG
>JAEWWY010000409.1 GCA_023458835.1 Bacillota bacterium | reverse complement strand
CGCCCGCCCCCCCCCGCCGGGGGCGCTGCTGGGCGCCAGCCTGGCAGCTTTGCTCGCGGCCAGGATTCAAAAGGTGCGCTTTGGCGTGATGATGGACGTGCTGGCGGTGCCGGCAGGCCTGTTTATTGCCATCGCCCGGCTGGGGGAAGTGTATACGGTCCTTGGCCGTGGCAAGATCATCGATGTGCAATGGATGCGGGACACTGCCTTCTTTGGCATCCGGGAGGTCTGGAGCGACGACGTTTACCGCGCGGTGTTCCGGTATGAGGCGGCGGCGGCCATCCTTGTGCTGGGTGTGATGCTGTGCCTGTTCTTTGGCAAAAAGACGCGCAAAACAGCCAGGCCGGGCGATCTCGCCCTGGTGTTCGGCACGCTGTTCGGCTCCGCCCAGGTGGTATTGGAAAGCCTGCGGGATGACGGGCATATGCTGTGGGGCTTTGTCCGGGCTTCTCAAATCATCAGCATCCTGCTGCCCGTCGCGGCCATCGTTGTATTCAGCGTCCGGCTCATACGCGGGGAGGGCATGAGCTGGCGGCCTCCGGCAGTCTGGCTTACGGCGGCTGCGGCGATCGGGCTTGCCATCATCAAGGAATTTGATATCGATACCAGCAACAATTTGACCCGGGAATATGCGCTGATGTCGCTGGCCATGGCGGTGCTGGCGGCGATGGCGCTGCTTCTTTGGGGAAAGGTGAAAGCACAAAGGCAGAACGCGTGACCCATCCGATCAGAGGGAGGGAATACGAATGAGGGCAGACAGGGATGCATTGCGCCGCTTCGTCTTAGAAGAACTGCCGCTGCCTTTTCGAGGGCAGGAAGAAAGGTTCTTTGGGGAATTTGTGCATGACAACTGCGTCCGGCTGGGAATATTGGGCCTGCTGGGCGCCGTTTTGCAGGCCGCCGTTCTCTTCTCCCTGCGGGAAATGCCCATCATGCGCGATCTGCTCATGCGCTGGTTTACGCTGCTGGCGGTGATCGGCCTTGGTGTTTTCGGCCTGTTCTTCTTCCGCCAGGCAAAGGGCCATATGCCTGTTTCAGCCTTATGGGCATGCCAGGCGGCGTTTGCCATCTATTACGCGGTGGTGGACCTGTGCATCCTGTTTCTTGGCCATCAAATGCAGCCGGGCCTTTTGCGAATGGTTCCCGCGGTGCTTTTGGGCGCTATGATGACCATGACCGGCGGGCTGAGCATCACCCTGTTCGGCGGCTATCTGCTGAGCACGCTCTTGCTGGTGGGGGAGCCCGGGCTGCTGGCGTACGGAATGGTTGCGGTTCTGGCAGGCTACCTCATATCCCGTGAGCGGTATAACCAGAAGATGTCCCAATTCGTCACCGGCACCGAGGCGGATAGGAAGGAAGAGGAAAATCAGGAGCTGCTGCGGCGGCTGGAACGGATGACGGCCTGGGACGAGCAGACGCAGATGAACAACCGCCGGGCCATGAGCTCCTGGCTGGAGGCCGTATGGCCCCTGTGTGTCCGCAACCGCATCCCTGTGGCGGTGATTGTCCTCTCTCCGGACGGCATGGGAAATATCCGCAAGGAAAAAGGGCCCGATGCGGCCGCGGCGCGCCTTCATCAATTTGCCGCGGCACTCAAGCCCTTTGTCCGCCGCCAGTCCGACTTTCTGGGCCGGTATGAGGAGGACAAATTTATCATCCTCTACTCCGGGCCATCCCGCCAGGATACGGACATGCTGCTAAAGCGCATCCGGGAGGCCCTTCACAAGCAGGCCTGGGGGGATGCGCAGGATGAGCCCCTTTCCCTGAGCATGGGCATCGTGTACGGGCTGCCCGGGGACAATATGGTGGCCGCCCAGTGGATGACCAGGGCCGACGATATACTGGAAAGGGCTAAATTGCAGGGATTCGGGTCTATACTCATCGAAGACGCGTAATCTGTATCAAAGCGTGTTTTTCTTCCGGCATCCGGCGCAATGATCCAGTACGATGTCCTGCCCCGGCAGTTCATGGCGGATGGCTCCATCCCCTTCCCGGCCTTGGCAGGGAAGAAAGCCGAACCGCTGAAAAAACGGGGAAACCCCGGGATGGGCATGAAGGATCACTTGCCTGGCATAATGTTCCTGGGCCTTGAATAACAACAAGCGTGTCAAAAAATCGCCAAAGCCCCGGCCCCTGAAATCAGGCAGCACGCAGATACCGCCGATATGGAACGCGCCCTCCTCCCACCAGATGCGCCCCGTGCCCACCGGCTGCCCTTCGTGAACGGCCAGCGCCTGCCAGGCATAATCATCCCTTGCGTCCCGGCCGAGCGAAAAAACCTCCCGGCGCAAAAAAAGCGCCGGTCCGATGTCGGCTCCCGGAGGGAGCCATTTTCCTTCCACCATACCGACACCTGCTTTCCAGGAGGATCATGCTCATGAATGAGGATAAAATCCGGCGCATCAACGAACTGGCCAGGAAAAAGAAAACGGTAGGCCTTACCCAGGGAGAAGTAGCGGAGCAGCAGGCGCTGCGCAGCGAGTATTTGAAAGCCTTCCGGGCAAACATGGAGCATATGCTGGAGGGCGTCCTCATCAAGGAGGAAGACGGCTCTATTGCGCCGCTTCGCAAAAAGCGCCCCAACTAATAGTATATCCTGGACAGCCTGGCCTGTCAAAGCCAAAATGTTTGACCCAAACCTTGCGTGGTTTGGGCACATCTGGTATAATGAAGTCGGAACAAGGGGAAAGTACTTATACAAAATGCATCAGGGCCGCGGCCGCGGGGGCCGTGGGGGTGCTAAGAAAGTGGGGGTGATTCCATTGTACGAGGATGACCAGCTAGATATCGTCGAAGGAACAGACGAGGAGGGAAACAAAGTCCTTCTGCAGGTCATGGAGTATTTCTTCTACAATGGTGAGGAATATGTGGTTCTTGGCGCTGCAGAGGAAAGCGACGAAGAAGCTTGCGAAGAATGTGACTGCGAAGCCTGCGGGCATGAAGAAGGCCACGAACATGAAACAGACCTTTATATTATGAAGGTGCTCACCTCCACCGATGATAGCGGCGAAGAAGTGGAAGAATTTGTGCCCGTGGACGAAGACCTGATGGACAAACTCATCCAGGTGGTTCAAACCAATTTCAGTGAAGACGATGATGAGGAAGACCCGGAAGACGAGGAAGAGGAATAACATCAGGTTGGTTCCAACAACTGCATAGTCTCGATCGGCCGGGCAGTATACACTGCCCGGTTTTTACGAAAGTAGGAGAACCATGACGGATGAATTGCGCCTGAAAATCGAAAATCTGCCCGACAGCCCCGGCTGCTACCTGATGAAGCAGCAGGGTGAGATCATTTATGTGGGGAAAGCCGTGAACCTGAAAAACAGGGTGCGCAGCTACTTTCAAAATTCCCGCGGCCATACCTCCAAGGTGGCGGCCATGGTGGGCAAGATCGATGACTTTGATATCATGCTCTGCTCCACCAACCTGGAGGCGCTGATTCTGGAATGCAACCTGATCAAGCGCCACAAGCCTTATTACAACATTCTTCTGAAGGATGACAAGCATTACCCCTACGTGCGCGTGGATATGCAAAAGCCCTTTCCCAGGCTGGAGGTGGCGCGGCGCATCGAAAAGGACGGGGCGAAGTATTTCGGCCCCTATATCGGCGCCACGGTGGTCCGCCAGGTAATGGACGCGGTGCAGAACATCTTCCCGCTGCGTTCCTGCACGCTGGACCTGCCGCTGAAAACCCCCCGCCGGCCCTGCGTGCAATACGAGATCGGCCGGTGCCTGGCGCCCTGTGCCAATAAGTGCACCCAGGAGGAATACGGCGCCATGATGGAACAGGTGCTGGCCTTTTTGGGCGGCCGGTACCAGGACGTGGTGAACCGTATGAAAGCGGATATGGAGGCGGCATCCAGGGCGCTGAACTTTGAGCGCGCGGCGTATCTGCGGGATAAGATCCAGGACGTGGAGATTCTTATGGAGCGCCAGCGGGCCATACAGGTCAGCGGCGCGGATCAGGATATATTGGCCATCGCCCAGGACGGCCTGGACGCCATGGTGCAGGTGCTGTATGTCCGGGGCGGCCGCATGATCGGCGGCGACCATTTCGTTTTGCCCCAGGCGGGCGCGGACCCGAAGGGGGAAGTGCTGGCCGCGTTCCTTACCCAGTACTATGAGGACGGCAACCTGATCCCCAGGCAGGTTTTGTGCCAGGAGCTGCCCGACAACCGGGAGGAGCTGGAATCCTGGCTGCGGGAAGCCCGGGGCGGCGCGGTGGCGCTCAATACCCCCAAGCGGGGCGAAAAGCACGATCTGGTGCTGATGGCGGAAAAGAATGCCCAGGATGCCTTGGAAAAGCGCAACGCCCGCAGTGCCATCAAGGAAGAGCGTACCACGGGCGCCGCTGCGGCGCTGGGAGAGGCGCTGGGGCTTACGCAGCCGCCCCGGCGGATCGAAGGATATGACATCTCCAACACCCAGGGGGTTTTGAGCGTGGCCTCCATGGTGGTTTTCATAGACGGCGAGCCGGCCAAGAAGGAGTACAGGCATTTCCGCATCAAAACGGTGGAAGGGCCCAACGACTTTGCTTCCATGAACGAGGTGGTGGGCCGCAGGTTCCGCCATGGCGTGGAAGAGCAGAAGGAGCGGGAAGCGGCCGGGCTGCCCATGACAGGCGGCCGGTTCTCCGACATGCCTGATCTTGTGCTCATCGACGGCGGCCCGGAGCAATTGGCCTTTGCACGCCGCGCCATGCGGGAAGCGGGGGCGGATGTGCCCATGTTCGGCCTGGCCAAGCGGCTGGAGGAAATCTTTCTTCCGGACAGGGAGCTGCCCATTTTGCTGGATAAGCGGTCTCCGGCGCTGCATCTGATCCAGCGCATCAGGGACGAGGCGCACCGCTTCGCCATCACCCATCACCGGAATTTGCGTGGCAAGGAAAGCGTGCACAGCCAGATAGAGGATATTCCGGGCATCGGCCCGGCCAGGCGGAAGGCCTTATTGAAGCACTTCCACTCCCTGCAGGCCGTGCGCAACGCCACGCTGGAGGAATTGCTGGCCGTGCAAGGCATGACCCGCCCCGCGGCGGAAGCGGTCATTCATTGGGCTGCGGAGAAAAAATCATAAAACCGGTCCAAAATCTTCATGCATCGGCGGCAGTACCCTTGGATGCGTACCGCGCCGTTCACAACAAAATAAACGCAGGGACGGGGGCTTGCTCCCGTCCCTGCGCTGATCATTCATAAAGGAAAACTGCCGCCGGCAAAGCATCTTCCCCGGCAGGCGTTTACTGCTTTGCCGCCCTCAGCTTTTCCAGCGCCCGGCGGG
>JAEWWY010000408.1 GCA_023458835.1 Bacillota bacterium | reverse complement strand
GAGTATTACAGAGGCAAAGAAATTACGGAGAGATTTGTTGGTTGGGGAAAAGAAAAAGGCTTCGCTGCCCCTCCATATTACTGCATCTCCTATTGCGCCGAATATCCTGAGTTGTTTGATAACATTTTATTTAACAAATCAGTCGGCTTTGTTGGAGCAAGCTTTTTACAGTGCAATGGAATAAAAATAAGAAGCAAGGTTGAAACCAACGAGTTTATTGCAAAGTTGAAAGCAGCCGGAATAGCCATGATAGATACTACTTTTTTCGGAACTGAGAGGTATCACGACCGATTTGCTGCTCGCACGGGCGATTACAGATTTATGATGCAACTGGCAGAAAGTGCAGAGCAACATGACATTACCTGCTCTCCATCGGTCGTTGTTTCTGAAGAGAACAAGGCGATGCTTGACGAACTCTTTATTGTATTAGAGCAAGTAACTGATATTCACCATATTCATTCCTTCCTTCCGGACTACAGGGGGAGGGGTTACTTAATGGAGGCTTCACGCCTGACGAAACAGGGTTATGAAATGCTATCAGATAAAGTTAAAAGTACCATAAATATCGGACGATACAAAACGGAAAATGAATGGCTTTCCATGGGAAAGCTGCCCGAATGCACCAAGAGAGCCTTAACCGTAACCTTGCGCAAAGATAATATTGAAATGCTGGAAAATATGACCTGTGACGAAATAATAGCATATGTTGAAGAACTCGATGATGATTACTACAATACAATTCCAACAATCAATGAACTTGCGGATATATATGGCGACATAAACAACACGAAACTGTACCGCCAGCGCGATTTGTTTTGGATGTGGCAAAAACGGTATATTGAAGAAAATCATATTGATATTTATAACGTTACTGATGAAAGATTGTGTTGGACAATGCGAAGTTAGAGTATACAAATGATTTTCGATTGACAAATTTCAATCTTGCGGACAGTTTTTCTGCGGATTTTTGATATTGGAGGAAATGAAAATGAACATCGAAATACGCAAATTGACACCTGACTTGTTGGAAGATTATCTGTACTTTTTTGAGCATGAAGCTCATGCAGATAACGAAGAAGAGGATAGGTGCTATTGTGTGTGCTGGTGCAGTGCCGACCACCGTGTAAAAACGGACTTTTCATCTCCTGAAAAGCGGAGAGAATTGGCTGTTCAATACGTCAGCAGCGGTATGATTCAGGGTTATCTGGCGTATTTCGATGGTCAGGTCGTTGGCTGGTGCAATGCAAATACCAAATCCGATTGTTTGAACTGTATTAGTTGGTTGCGGTTTATGACTTCCGTAAGCGCTATTGAACCTACCCCTGACATCAAAGTGAAATCAGTTTTTTGCTTCACGATTGCGCCTGACATGAAGCGGAAAGGTGTCGCTACGCAATTATTGGAACGTGTCTGCAAAGATGCGGCTGATGACGGTTTTGATTTTGTTGAAGCATATCCGAATAAAAGGTTCATCAATGTATTTCGCGATTTTATGGGGCCTTTGGAAATGTATCAAAAAAGCGGTTTTACCATACAGGAAGAAATGGAAGATATTTTGGTTGTGCGAAAGCATCTAAAATAAGGCGCATTTATAAATGGGTTAATAAGCATAATGCGAAGTTTTCAAGTTCCTGCTTTGCTATAGATTTGCCGGCTGCCTGACCGGTATACCATCCTTCATGACAAAATCCACATGCGATAAAAGGTAAGGGATCTCACAGGGATTGCCGCGAACGCCGATGAGGTCGGCAAAGCATTCCTCCGTAATGCGGCCTAACCGCCTGTCGCCAATGATTGCGGCGCCGCCTTCTGTCGCGGCACGGATCACATCCCGCATAGGCAGCCCGGCTTTGCCAAGCAGTTCAATTTCCAGCATTGGCATGCCGGCGGGGGCATATAGCGCATCCTCTTCGATAGCGTCATTGCCAAGGCCGATGATGCCGCCCAACGCATGAAAGCGGCGGACATTATCCATGGCCGTGTTAAGGAAAGGCGCACCCCAAAGGTTGGAAATTTTCGCATACACGCTGAGTGTCGGTGTCATGGCGATGCGGTTTTCTGCCATTTCCACCAGCAGATCGTCCGGGATGCGGTCGAAGCATCCGTGGGCCGCCTCATCAATGCCTGCTTCCACCAGAATGCGCAGGTTCTCCGCACGGTTTACATGGGCGGATACCTTGAGCGACAGCTTGTGCGCCTCGTCGCATATGGCGGCCAGCAGCGGAAGCGTCAATCGTCCAAGCGTCTGCGTGTAATCATCATAGCCTTCATCCAGTGACGTTTTGATGTGGTCGGCACCTCCGTCCCGAAGGCGTTTTACGGCATCGCGGGCTTCGGCTTCGCTTGAAACCTCATACGGCGAGACGCCGCCGTATCCATTCTTTGCGGATATGAATTTGCCGCAAAAGTACAGCCTGGGCATTCGTGCATCATACAGGATCCTTTCCCGCCATCTTAACGCATCCTCCGTTGGGTGATAGGAAAGAATGCCCTGGTCGCGAACCGTGGTTACGCCGGATAAAAGGTGCTTGCGGAGCTTGCCATCGTTGAACCCGTCATGACAATCCATCAGATGGACGTGGGTATTGGTAAAGCCGGACATTAACGTACAGCCGTCCAAGTCAATCTCCTGCGCCGCCGCCTGGAAGCTGGTTTGCGAAACTTTTGCAATTATCCTCCCGTCGGTTAATACGAAAATCGGAACCTTTTGTCCCGAAGCATCCAACGCAAATGCGTTCTTCAGTAAAAAGTGCATCTGATACCTCCCTTTACAAGTTCCGTATCCCGTTCATCTTCCCCATAGCTCACGATTGTCACATATGATCTCATATATATTTTTCCCTGCCGCTTTTTCGAAATAGGCCTTTAGCTCCTTGTTCCGGTTCCGTTTCTCCATGGGATAACACCCGTACCTTTTTTCCACATCGGCCATCCGGGTATCCATATCCACAACGCCATGAGGCATGGCAAGGGCGTCGCATAGCTGTATCAGATAATCGTAATCATCAAACCGCATGCTTTGCAGCGCATCGGCAATTTCCTTTTGCGCATCTTCCGGTATGTCGAAATTTCCTATGTACGCATGAATATCAGGGACGCAAAAGGAATGTGTCAGGCATACTTTCGCCGCCTCATCATAGCCTGAGCGCAGCATATATTTGTACCCGTCATATACATGACCCAGGTGGCTTACCCCAAACCGTCTCCCTATATCGTGCAGCAGCCCGAGGATGTATGCCTTTTCTGGATCCATTCCGGGGCATAGCCCGGCGATCCTTTCGGCGCATGCGGCCACGGTTCTGCTGTGGTCTCCCCACGGCCCGGGGTTCAAGCCTTCCGCCTCGCTTAAAATGCGTTCCGCTTCCTCACGGCTTGGAATCATTGCTCATGACCTCCATGTCCCTTTTGCGCATTTTCATGGCTCCTCGCATTTTGAAAAATGACGCGACCGAAAAATGGTTAAGGTACGCGTGATCTTACGGGTCAGGCCGGCCCGCAAAGTAGGATCTGGCCTTTTCCATAATCTCCATCACGCAGGCGCTCTTGGCATCGGTATATGCCCGCGGGTCATGCTGGTATGTAAGGGCCGCCTCTTTTTTCACATGTGCATATTCCGCAAACGCTGCCGGATCGATGCGCAGATAATCCCGGAACATCAGCTCGTCCGTGATGTGCCGGCTCACTGATTGATACACGTGGACATGATGCGTATGGTTGCCCGATTGGTCATGGTTTAGTTTGACAAAATATCTCCGTCCCGGAATGCCGTTTTCGCCTTTGGCAATATATCCGTGGGCTTCCATGGCATCATTACAGGCATCGATCTGATAGAGATCCTCTGTCACTAT
>JAEWWY010000407.1 GCA_023458835.1 Bacillota bacterium | reverse complement strand
GCCGCCACCCGCGCAAGCGAGACCAGCACGATGGCCGCAAGGGGGCCGGCTATCTTATGCATCACATTTCCCTGCCCGCCGGCGTCCAGATGGTTCAGGACCTGCCGCGCAAAGAACGACAGCGCCGTGCCGTGGCCGAAGATCATCACATTGCAGGCGATATCGGCCAGTGTTATGCCGGGCTTGTATATGAGCAGCCCCCGGCAAAAGGCCCCATAGGAAGGCGCCTTTCCTTTCATGCGTCCGCCCCCTTTCTCCCGCTCTCCCCAGCGATCATGCCGTTTTGAAGGTAAACCGTCCTGTCCATCCACGCCATGGCCGATGATTTATGGGCGATGGAAAGCACCGTCCGCCCCCTGCAAAGCGCCTCCATGGCGGTGAGCACCTTATACTCCATGGCGCTGTCCAGCCGCGCGGTCATCTCGTCCAGCAGGACCAGCGCGGGGTCTTTCAGCGCCAGGCGGATGATGGCGATCAATTGCGCCTCGCCCGCCGACAGGTTGCTTTCGCCCAGTGTAAGGTCCGTGTCCAGGCCGTGCGGAAACTTTTTGAACCATTCATCCAGTCCGGCGTCCGATATGGCTTTGCGGATGGCCGCGTCCCCGTACCGTTGGGAAAACAACGTGATATTCTCCCGGATGGTCCCATGGAGAATCTGCGGTTCCTGTGTCAGGCAGGCGATGCTGTCCCTGAGGGATTGGGGGTCCAGTTCCCGGAGATCCACGCCGCCCAGGGTAATCTCTCCCCGGGGGTACTCATACAGCCGCGCTACCAATCCCATCAGCGTGCTTTTGCCCGATCCCGTTTCGCCCGCGACGCAGACCTTCTCCCCCGCCTCCACACGCAGGTTTACGCCGCGCAGCACTTCCCCGCCGCCCTCGTATGCAAAATGCACATCCCTGACTTCCAGCGCATGCGCGCCGCGGTCCAGGCGCTTTGCGCCATGGCGCAATCCGGCGGGCATCCCCATCATGTTTTCCACGCGGCGCATCTTCGCCCGCGCGTCCTGCAGCTCCCCCATATGATTGCGGAAATCCTGCAGCGGCCCCACAACAAGCTCGGTATAAGTAAAAATCAGAAATACGGTGCCCATGGAGATGGAACCATCGCCCCACAGCCACATGCCAATGGCCAGCGAGGCGGCCAGCACCAGCCCCTGCATGATGGTCGAAGCACTCCACAGGTTCCCGTACATCAGGCTGGCAGGGAAGCTTTCCCTGAAGCGCTTCTTCATGGCGAGCCTGAGCTTGTATTCCGCGTGCCCCTCTGCCGCGAAGGCGCGGATTTCCACCGCGTTGTCCAGCGCTTCCTTCATGATGCCGTTAAACTCCGCCGCGGCCTTCGCCCGGCGTTCATACTTGGATACGCCACGGTCCTGTATCCATTTGAACACCAGTATGGACAGGAGGCTGATGATAAGCAGCATGCCCGAAAGCGGAGGGCTGCCCAGCGCCAATACCAGGAGCACGGACAACAGCAGAATGCCGCTGGCGGTGAGCTTGAAAAAGAGGATGTGGTAATACCTGTACAGCCCCTGCACATCCTCGTCCAGCCGCGTCATGACCTCGCCGGAGTTCCATTTTCCATGGGCCTCCATGCCGATGCCCAGGTAATGCGCCATCACCTCGCGGCGGTAATCATCGGTCATGCGCTGCCCCAGCGCCTCGGATAGGTAGCTGAGCAGCGCTGCCGCACATTCCTGAAGGAGCGTAAAGACCACGTATAAGCCAATCATGGCAAAGGCGCTTTTCAGCGCACCGCCACTTTCCAGCGCATCAATGAAACGGCTGAGCGCCCTGGGCGCAATGATCTGAAATGCGGTGTTGACCGCGAACAGAAGCGCCAGAACTGCCGCCCGCTTCCTGTAAGGAGCGATATACCGGGGCAAAGGGAATCCCCTTGCCCTTCTCCCTCCGGCGGTTGTCATAGATCCATCTCCCCGCATAGGCAAAATAAAAAAACCGTCTTCCAACGGTTTTTCAAGAAAACAGCCACATACAAGGGAGCAGGCAAACAAGCCCGCACCAAAGCTGCGATTATTCTCTGCAAACCATTGGCAAAACAAACAAACGCATCATCATGCGCTGTTTCCCTGCGCTCAATGGTTTACAGAATCATCCTCTCACCCCTTCATTCGTCCACTATACCATATTCAGGAATGACAATCAACAGCGTTATTTGCGCTTAGCACGGCAGCCCCTTTGAAGTGGCTGTCCCCCATCAATATGCCTTGGCGAAATACATGACCTTGTCGGCATGCTTGCCACAGATGGCGCAGGTGTGGCCGATAGGCGTC
This sequence comes from Bacillota bacterium, assembly GCA_023458835.1. Lineage (GTDB taxonomy): Bacteria > Bacillota > Clostridia > Christensenellales > Aristaeellaceae > JAEWAH01. The sequence continues at coordinate 13,094 of JAEWWY010000407.1, read as the reverse complement.
TGGTCAAAGGGCATGTTGCGGCTGGTGGCATTCAGCTCGGCCTTGACCTTGTCCTCGCAATCCCGATGGCCGCACCACATGGCCTTGGCAAAACCGGCCTGAACAGCCTTGGACAGATCTTCCATGTTGTGCACCTCATGGGTGCGCTCGTTCCTAAAGGCCTTGGCCTGGGCATACAGCGTATCCTGGATATTCTGCAAAAGCGCGGGGACCCTTTCCGCCAGGCTGTCCATGGGCAGCTCGGTCTTTTCAAAGGTATCCCTGCGGCAGGCCAATACCTGCCCCTTTTCCAGGTCACGGGGCCCGACCTCCAGGCGCAGGGGCACGCCGCGCAGCTCCCAGTGGTTGAACTTGTAACCGGGGCTGTAGGTATCCCGGTCATCCAGGGTCACGCGCAGCCCGATGGCCTTCAGGTCGGCGGAAATCTTTTCGCAGGCCTCATTGACGCCACCCTTGTGGGCGGCAATGGGCACGATCACCACCTGGACGGGTGCGATGCGGGGCGGCATCCTAAGGCCGCGCTCGTCGCCGTGGGTCATGATAATGGCCCCGATCAGCCGGCTGGATACACCCCAGCTTGTTTCATGCACGTAGGTCAATTGACCGTCCTTGCTCAGGTACTTGATGTCGAAGGCCTCGGCAAAGTTGGTGCCGAAGTTGTGGCTGGTGCCGGCCTGCAGCGCCTTGCCGTCCTGCATCATGGCTTCCATGGAATAGGTGGCCTGGGCGCCGGCGAACTTTTCCTTGTCGCTTTTGCGGCCCACGTACACCGGCAGCGCCAGTTCCTTTTCGGCCACCTCCCGGTAGACCTCCAGCATTTGCAGGGTTTCCTCCTGGGCTTCCTCCGCCGTGGCATGGATGGTATGGCCCTCCTGCCACAAAAATTCACTGGTGCGCAGGAAAGGCCTGGTGCTCTTTTCCCAGCGCATGACAGAGCACCACTGGTTGTATTTCATGGGCAGATCCCGCCAGGACTGCACCCACTTGGAATACATGGCGCAGAAGATGGTTTCGCTGGTGGGACGGATGGCAAGCCGCTCGGTCAACTGCTCGCTGCCTCCCTGGGTGACCCAGGCCACTTCCGGGGCAAAGCCCTCCACATGCTCGGCTTCCTTGAGCAGAAGGCTTTCGGGAATGAGCATGGGCATATACACGTTTTGGTGGCCTGTGGCCTTAAAGCGCGCGTCCATCTCCTGCTGAATCCGCTCCCAGATGGCATAGCCGTAGGGGCGCACGATCATGCAGCCCCGGACGGGCGCGTAATCCACCAATTCCGACTGCAGGATCACGTCGGTATACCATTGGGAGAAATCTTCGTTCCTGGGCGTGATGTGCTGCACAAATTCCTGATTTTTTTCCTTGGCCATAAAGAGCCCTCCTCGTTGCGGGCGGGTACAAAAAAGCCCCGCCACAGCGTATTAGCGCAGGGACGAAGCTTGCTTCGCGGTACCACCCGGCTTGGCGCGTAAGCGCCCACCTTGAGGCCCTGTATCGGGGGCAAACCGGCGGGGATTGGCCGCATGCTCCAGGCCGGGAAACCCGGGGTCCGCCTGCGCTCCTTGCACCAGTGAAGCGCTCTCTGAAAAGCGGAGAAACCGGGTGGCTGCCCTTCATCGCGTTGTGGGGATTATTATACTATGGCCTGAGCGCGATTGCAATCCCTGCCCAATGAAAAACGAACCTTCATGCGCTGCCGGCCGATGCCTGCTGTTTTGGTTTATTCCCAATCCTCCGCGCCCAGCCGTTTTTGCAGCGCTTTCAGCCGAAGCTGACGGTCTTTGTAATCCGGCAGGACACTTGCCACAATGGCCCAGAACCGCGCCGAATGGTTCATTTCTTTGATATGCGCCAGCTCATGCACCACAACGTAATCAATGACATCCTCCTCCGCCATCATAAGCCGCCAGGAGTAGTTGATGCTCTTTTTGCCGGAGCAGCTTCCCCAGCGGGTTTTGGCGGAGCTGATTTTCATACTGGAGAAGGCCACGCCCATTTTTGAGGCGTATTCCAAGGTTTTCTCAGCCAGAACCTGCTTTGCGATCAGCCTGTAAAGCTTCACACAGGCATCCTTGATTTGCCCCGGCTCCAGCCCCGGCGGCATGTAGAGCTGCGCGCCGTCAAAGCCTATGCGGTTTCCCGGTTTCGCGGCGATAGGGCATGCCCTACCCTTTACAAAGACGCAATCCCCATAATCCAGGCGAAACGCCGCCCGATTCTCTGAGCGTTCCTTCACCAGCAGAAGCTTTTCCCGTATCCATTTTCCCTTGGCTGCCACAAAGCGGTCAATATCCTTCCCGGGCATTTTGAGCGGGGCCCGGACCTCCACAACGCCTGTGGGCAGGATATGAATCGCCGCCGTTTTCCGCCTGGATCGAATGATGTTGTATTCCATACCCATATCCTTCATGATTGATCTCCCGCTCTACTTTAACGCCAAAACACCAATTGTACAAGCCTTTCGAATCATTACCGGACAAACCGCCATCCTACATTGTCAGCCCATGTTTGACAGATGGGCATCCGCGTGCTATATCAATAGAAAAGCGGAGGGAGGAATCAGCATGCAGGATCTTCACCGGCCCGCGCTGTACCCCGTGCCGGGTGCATCCCTGCTTATCCTGTTTGTGCACGGCTTTTTGGGCGGCCCCGGCCAGTTTTCCTCCTTGATCCGGGCAGTGAACGAAGCTGGTTTCGCGGCGGAAACACTGCTGCTGCCCGGCCATGGCAAAAAATCCTGGGATTTTGCCCGCCATACCAGCCGGGAATGGCAGGATGCCGTCAGCGCCGCCCTGAAACGGCGCCTTGAACAATATGAAAAAGTGGTGCTGATGGGCCACTCCATGGGCGGGCTTTTAAGCATCAACGCTTCTGTGAAGGCGGGCCCCGCTCACGGCCTGGTTCTTTGGGAAACGCCCCTCCGCTTGCGGCTGCGGCTTACGGGCGTAAAAAATGACCTTCAGGTGGCGTTCCTGCCCGAAAGGCTGCAAAACCCGGTCGCCAAGGCCTACCGCCAGGCCAGCAACGTGCGCTTTTATACGCCCATGGGTTACCTTTTCACCGTCCCCCGGGCGTTGGAACTGCTTACCATGATGGCAGCCACGGAGCGGGAGCTCACCAAGGTCCGCACTCCCGTGCTTTTGATCCAGTCCCATGGGGATGAGATCGTCCATCCCGGCAGCCTTCACAGGCTGCAAAAGGGGCTTGCAAACGCAAAGGTGTCCACGCTCCAGCTTACGGCATCCTGGCACTCCTATTTCCCGGACGAGGAGCTTCTGGGCCTTCAGGCACAGCTTATTGACTGGCTGAAAACCATATAAAACCCCGTCCTTTCAGGGAAAAAGCGCGTTCAAAAATTTGCGGGAAGGCACTTGACAATGCAGGTGCTTTCGTGTACAATACATTTCGTCGCTCATGAAAAGCGGCTGTATGACGGGGTGTAGCGCAGTCTGGTAGCGCACGTGCTTTGGGAGCATGGGGCCGGGGGTTCAAATCCCTTCACCCCGACCACAATGCCTTCTCCCCTCAACTTGACAGGGCTCCTTGGTCAAGCGGTTAAGACACCGCCCTTTCACGGCGGTAACAGGGGTTCGAGTCCCCTAGGAGTCACCATTTCCCTTTAGCGGTATGGGCCTTTAGCTCAGTTGGTTAGAGCGGCCGGCTCATAACCGGTTGGTCCGGGGTTCAAGTCCCTGAAGGCCCACCAGCCATATGGCCCGGTAGTTCAGTTGGTTAGAATGCCAGCCTGTCACGCTGGAGGTCGAGGGTTCGAGCCCCTTCCGGGTCGCCACTTTCCTTATCGGGCCTTGAACAAGGAGCAGCGTGCTGACGTAGCTCAATTGGCAGAGCAGCTGATTTGTAATCAGCAGGTTGCGGGTTCAAGTCCCATCGTCAGCTCCATCCCCCTTGCGGGGCGGTTGCCGGGTTTCCCTAATTGAACATACTCTCATGGATGGGTTCCCGAGTGGCCAAAGGGAGCAGACTGTAAATCTGCCGTCGCAGACTTCGGTGGTTCGAATCCACCCCCATCCACCAACACGCGGGAATGGCGGAATTGGCAGACGCGCTAGATTCAGGTTCTAGTGAAGGTTCCTTCATGCAGGTTCAAGTCCTGTTTCCCGCACCACGATCCGTCTCGAAAGAGACGGATTTTTATATACTCATACAAAAACGGCCTGTTTTTAAGATAAAACAGGCCGTTTTTCACCGATACTTACATTATTCCTTCTTTACTTCCTTCAATTACCCACATTCCTCTTTATATGAATCATCACCCGCGCGGGAGCACGGCTGGCCCTTCCAAACACATGGTAGCAGTCAGGCCCCTTTGTGGTTGCAGGCCTTTTCAACAGGCTGAACCGGCCACGGAACCGGTTTTTCAGGAAGGAATTACTGCTTTGCGCCGGGATAAAACGCCCGGATGTACGCCTCCACATCCGCCCGCGTCCCGGTGAAGGGGCCGGGGGTTTCCATCTTCAGGGATACCAGCGCGGCGGCGGTAAGCAGCGCCTCCTCGATGGGCCGGGTGAGCCGCTCGGTGATGTAGGCGGAAAAGCAGGTATCCCCCCGGCCCGTGCGCCCGGACAGGTTGCGGGGCTTCAGGGGCTGGGCGTAAAACCGCTGGCCGTCATAAATCAGCGCCTCGGTGTTGTGGGTGATCATGATCTCCTTGGCACCCCAGCCATGGAGCACCTTGGCCGCCTCCCGCCGGTCGGAAAGCCCGGTAAGGATCTCCGCCTCCGCCGCGTCGGTTTTCAAAAAGCGGATCATGGGCAGGTACTTTTTCTTTTCCGCCCAGTCGTCAAACGCCATGATGCCGTCCTCCCGGGCACGGCGGAGCATGCATTGCACGTCCAGGGCGCACATGGCCCGGCCGGCGGCCCAGGCAATGATCTCGCCGCCAAAATCGCCGTACATCAGCCCCGCGATGTGGATCACCGCCGCGTCCACTTCCGGCATTTCTTCCACCTGGTAAGGCTCGATGCGGCTGATGGCGCGGCAGGTGCGCCGCTCCTTATCGGCGGTGTGGTACACGTTTTGGATGGAGGTGGAGGCAGGGCTTGCAAGCGGCAGCACATCCACATTTTCCGCCCGGGAAAACAGCGCCGCAAGATCCACCTGATCCAGGTTCGCCTTTGGCAGCACGCAGGTTTTGTGACCCAGCGCCGAGGCCGCGAAGCCCGCCGCCACCACTGCCCCGCCGATTTCCCGGATTTCATGGCCCGTATGATCCACGTTGATGTCCATGGAAACCTGGCCCAGAATCAGCGAATCGTACTTGCTCATCATGGTTTCCCTCCTGTTTATGTGCTTTCCCGCACGATAAGCCGGGTAGCCACTTTTTTCACGCGGCTTTCCAGCGCGGGGTTTTCAATCTGCAAAATCAGCTCTTCCACGGCGGCCTGGCCCATTTCAAAGGGCCCGGCTTTCACGGTGGTCAGGGGGGGCCAGACGCTCTCCGCCAGGGCGATGTCATCAAAGCCCGCCACGGCCATATCCTGGGGCACCCGCAGCCCGGCCTCATGCAAGGCCCGCAGCGCGCCGATGGCCAGGCTGTCCGCCGAAACAAAGACGGCCGTAGGCAAGTCTCCAGCCTCAAGCAGCCCGCGAGCGGCATTGGCGCCGGCCTCGGCCGATGTTCCCCGCACGATCAGCGGCGTGCCCTCCACCGGGCGGGGCGCAAGGCCGAACAGCGAAAGCTTGGCCTCCTCCGTATCCAAGGGGGGAAACCTGCCCCACACATTCTTACAGGGCGCAAGGCCGGGGTTTTCATACACGGGGATTCCCCGTTGGCGGTGGGCATCCAAATACGCCAGGTAACGCAGATAATAACTGACGTGGCTTAAGCGGTCGCTCAAAAAGGCGATGCGCCGGTGGCCCCGCTCAAACAAATGATCCATCATCGCCCGGGCCCCGCCGTAATCATCCTGTATAATGAAGGCGTTGTTGCTGGTTTCCAGCACGTCGTTGACCAGCACCAGGGGGATTTGCCGCCGCCGGAATTCCGCCATGGCTTCCAGAGGCGTAAAGGAGGTCAAAATCGCGCCGTCGATGCTGTCCTGGATAAAGTGCTCGCCGAAGGTATCAAACTCCTGGTCGGTGGAGGTCACCACGATGTGGTAGCCATGCTCCTTGGCCTTTGTGATCGCGCCATCCAGAAGGGGGCCAAAAAACGTGTGGGCGAAGTAGGGCAACTGTTTGCGGTAGATGCACATGCCAAGGATGCCCGAGCGCTTGGTGGCCACCGCCCTTGCCAGGGCGTTGGGCACATACCCCCGCTCCTTGGCGATCCGCTGCACCCGCGTGCGCGTTTCCTCCCCCACCAGGGGCGAATTGGCCAGCGCCCGGGAAGCCGTTGACTTGGAAATCCCCGCAAGCTTGGCGATGTCACTCAGCTTCGTCTGCACGTCCTCCCCACCGCCCTTTCCCGGCTTTTTGCCAAACGTATACACCACGTAAAAAAAGTCTTGCAATTTCCGGTTGCGTCGGATATACTATCATCAACGAATGCAACCGGTTGCATGAAGGAGATTACGTAGAATTACTATAGTATACCGTTGGTTTTTTGTCAATTTCTTTTTGGTTGATCCGGCGGGCCAGGGGTGGCATCAGCCTTCCTGTTTCGCCATACAAAGATAGTGTAATCCAAGGGGGAACCAGATGAACAGACCGACCATTACCGCACACTCGGGCTGCGAGGGCACAGCCGATGGCTCCATGGCCGCCATCCTTTGCGGCATAACGCTGAAAGCGGATTTGATTGAGGTGGATGTGCGTCATATGCCGGGCCTGGGGCTGGCCCTGACCCATGACGTGACGAGCGATATCACAGGGCTGGTAACGCTGGAGGAAGCCTTCCGGCAGGTGGCGGCCCACCCGCCAACCGGCATCAACTGCGATTTGAAGGAGTACGGCCTGGCGGCGCAGGTGCTGGCCCTGGCCGATGATTGCGGCCTTTCAGACGGCCAGCTTGCCTTTTCCGGCAGCCTGACGGCCGGGCAGCTAACGGCCGATCCCTCCATCGTCCGGCGGGCAAAGGTGTACCTGAACGTGGAGGAAGTGCTTTGCGAATTGTACCGGGAAAAGCATCCTTGGGTGCCCGCCGACGTACGCCCCTGGGATGTGGTGCGCTCCATGGCGCAGGACGGGCTGGATCAGTGGATCGAGCCGGTGATTGAGGCGGTGCTGGGCGCGGGCGTCCTGGCGCTGAACCTGCCGCCCAGGCATTTCCTTTTGCCGCATTTGCAGCGTTTGGGGGAGGCGGGGATCCGCCTGTCCGCCTGGACGATCAACGAGCCGGAGGAGATGCGCCAGTTGATGGCCCTCCCCTGGCTGGAAAACCTGACCACAAGGCGGGTGGCCCTGGCGCTTGAGGCCCGCGCCGCCATGGAAAATGACGCAACCGAAAGGGGGAAGGCTTTGTGGGCATGATGACGCCGCGGCGGATGTACCATACCATGGGCCGCAAGCGGTTCTTCGAATACACGCTGCTGGCCGCGTTCCTGCTGTTTTTTTACGGGCCTCTTTTGCACATGTTCATGCTGGCATTCGCCAACAAGTATGAGGTGCCCGGGGTCATCCCCCAGGAGTTCGGGTTCAAGTGGTGGGCCTACGTGCTCAGCCAGCCCACGCTGGTCAGCTCGATTTCGCTGTCATTCATGATCGCGGCCATCACCACGGTACTTTCCATGCTGATCTGCCTGCCTGCGGCCTATGTGCTGGCCCGCTATGATTTCCCCGGCCGCAGGGCGGTAATGTTTTCCTTCCTGCTGGGCAACGCCTTTCCCAGGATCGGCATCTACACCTCCATCGGCATCATCTTTTACCGGATCGGGCTGATGGGCACGTTCCCCGGCGTTTTGATCATCCACCTTTTAGGCGGAATGATGATGATGATCTGGCTGCCTACCAACGCCTTCCGCTCGGTGCCCCGCCAGCAGGAGGAAGCCGCCCGCGACGCGGGGGCGGGCCCCATCCGCACCTTTATTTCCGTTACCCTGCCCATGGCCTGGCCGGGGATTGCTGTGGCCGCCATGTTCGCCTTCATCGGTTCCCTGGGCGAAAACCAGGGCACGCTGCTGGTGGGCCTGCCCAAGTTCAGAACCATGCCCGTGGAAATGTACGGCGTGATCCTGGACTACCCGGCTACGGCGGGCGCGGCCTTCGCGCTGATCCTGCTGGTCCCCAACATCCTTTTGCTGTTCATCATGCGCAAGTACGTGGGGCCGGAAACGTTATCGAAGGGTTTCAAAATGTGATTTGCCGCGTGATGGCGGGCGGTGGATAACCGCCCCTGCGAAATGTGATCCTCCGCGCCGAAGCGGGATATGTATGCAAAGGTGGGTGAGCCAACTTGGGCACCGCAAAGCTTGAAATTCGCGATATGACCATGCTGTACAAGAGCGGCGACGGCGTGAGGAACATTAACATGACCGTCGAAAAGGGCGAACTGGTAACGCTTCTTGGCCCCAGCGGCTGCGGCAAGACAACGATCCTTCGGACCATCGGCGGCTTTTTAAGGAATCAAAGCGGCCAGGTGCTCATCGACGGCGTGGACATCGGCGGCCTGCCGCCGGAGAAGCGCCCCACGGCCATGGTGTTCCAAAGTTACAACTTGTGGCCCCACATGACGGTGTATGAAAATATGTCCTTTGGTTTAAAGCTGCGCAAGGTGCCAAAGGCCGAGCAGAAGCGCCGCATTACCGCCATGCTGGAGCTGATCAAAATGCCGGGCTATGAGGGCAAGTACCCCTCCCAAATGTCCGGCGGCCAGCAGCAGCGCATCGCTATCGGCCGCTCGCTCCTCCTTCAGCCCGACGTGCTGCTCCTGGACGAACCCTTTTCCGCGCTGGATGCCAAAATCCGCTCCCAGATGCGCGAGGAGCTGCGCAAGATACAAACCGACCTGAACATCACGGTTGTGTTCGTGACCCATGACCAGGAGGAGGCCATGGCGCTCAGCGACCGCATCGTGGTCATGAACAAGGGCGTCTTTGAGCAGATCGGCGCGCCCCAGGACATTTACAACCATCCCGCCAGCCGCTACGTGGCCGATTTTATCGGCGAAATGAACTTTATCGAAAAGGGAGACGTCACCCTGGCCGTGCGCCCTGAGAGCGTCAACGCAAGGCTTGGCACGGGCGGCGAAATGGACGGCTACGTGCGCAACATCATGATGCTGGGCCACTACATGGAGATGACCGTGGATACCGATGGGGGCATCGTGAAAATGTTCATCTCCGCAGAGGAGGCTGCCCTGTTCAAAAAGGGCGACGAGGTGGCTTTGACCTTTGGCGAAAAGCGGGAATTTACGCGTTTGCAGGGCTGAGGTTCAGCTTTGTATATGGTACCCCAAATCATTTTCAAGGAGGGACTCACGGAATGAAAACCAAGCGCATGCTCTCTTGGCTTCTGGTGCTCATGATGGCGTTGTCCTTGGCAGGCGTGGCGTCGGCCGAGGCAAAGCCGACAATCAACCTGTGGACGACCGGCTCCCAGAACGTTTCCGACGTGTTCAACGCGTGCATCGCGGCCTACAACGCCCTGCCCGAAGCCAAGGCGAAGGTGGAGCTGCAGTTCATCCTCAGCGGCGCGGGTGACACCGCCCTGTACGACAGGCTTGGCTCGGCCTACAAGACCGGCCAAACCAACAGCGGCTTTGACATCATTGCCGAAAACAGCACATCCCTGGCCCAGTACGTGGCCGCCGCCGGCAGCGAGGATCTGTTCGCCAAGCTGGATTTCGCGCAGATCCCCAACTATGAAAACGTGAAAATCAAGTCCGCCTTCGACAACGAGAAGGTCGTCCCCTATCGCGGCACCACCGTGGTGTTCGCCTACGACAGCGCCCGGGTGGCTCAGGTTCCCACCACCTGGAATGAGCTGACCGAGTGGATCAAGGCCCACCCCGGGAAGTTCGCCTACAATCCCCCGGCCACCGGCGGCGCGGGCGGCAGCTTTGTCAACACCGTCATCTACAAGGATCAGCCCAAGGAAACCTGGACTTCCTCCGACCCCGCCAACAAGGTGTTCTGGGATGCCGGCTTTGAGTACCTCAAGTCCATCCATCCCTATTTGTACCAGTCCGGCGGCCGCACCATGTATCCCAACAAGAACCAGGGCACCCTGGACCTTTTGATCAACAAGGAAGTGGACATCATCCCCGCCTGGGCCGACCAGGTGCTGTCCAACCTGGCCATGGGCACGTTGCCGGAAACCGTGAAAATGATGCAGCTTGACCAGTCCCTCAGCGGCACCGACGTGGTGCTGGCCGTGCCCAGCATCGGCTCCAACGCCGAAGCCTGCTACGATTTCATCAACTTCATGATCAGCCCGGCTGCTCAGAAGATCTGCCTGGAAGTCATGTACGCCATCCCGGTGATCGATCCCGGTATGATCGACAGCGACAAGAAGGATCAGGTCGCTTCCCTGGACGTTTCCAACTTCGCCATCATGTCCCTGGGCGGCCTGGGCTCGGAAATCGGCCAGCTCTGGGATAACGAGATCGGCACGCTGCAATAAGGCAGACCACAACCCGGGGCGGGGGCCCGCGCCCCCGCCTCCCCACTCCTCCGGCGTGAAAGGAAGATGGATGCCATGAAACCGCGCACCTGGAAAACCAACCTGTTCATCACGCTGATGCTGCTCCCCGCACTGACGGTGGCGCTGGGCATCATCGCGTACCCGATGCTCAACACGGTCTGGCGCAGCTTCCAAAAGGCGGACGGCAGCGGCTTCACGCTGGAGCATTACCAGTTCCTGTTCTCCGACCGCATCGCGGTGCAAAACATCTGGTACACGTTCTGGATCACCGTGGTCACGGTGCTGCTGGCCATCGCTATCTCCTACCTGTTGGCCATGTACCTGCGCTTTTCCAACTCCAAGGTCAGCAAGATCATTTCCTCGCTGTATCTGCTGCCCCGCTTCGTACCGGAGCTGGTGGCCATTTACGCCATGATTACCGTGGTGCGCGATTCGGGCCTGCTCAACCGCATTTCGAGGCTCTTTGGCGAAAACTTCAAGCCGGGGCTGCTCTATAATGCCAGTGGCATCATCATGATGAACCTGTGGTTCAACATCGCCTTCGCCACCATGATCATCGTGGCGGCCCTGTCCTCCATCCCGGACAGCATCATCGAAAGTGCCCGGGACGTGGGCGCGAACAAATTGAAGGTGTTCTTCAAGATGATCCTGCCCCTGTCGTTCAAGGACGTGATGATCGCCATGCCGTTCATATTCATGCGCAACATCAGCTCCTTCACCACGCCCTACCTGATAGGCCCCAACCACCCCATGATGCTGGGCGTATATCTGCGCAGGCAGTTTCAAAGCAACATGAATTACGAGCTGTCCGCCGCGCTGTCGGTGGTGATCTTCCTGTTCTCCTCGGTTTCGGCCGTGGTCTACCTGTATACCAACCTCAAGCAGAAGGAATGGGAGAAAAGCGGGCTGTAAGCGGCCCTTTTCCTCCACAAAGGCCCGCGGCCGCTATGGCGCCGCGGGCTTTTTTGCGCGTTCATGAGGCCGATGCGGCATTCTTTGTGCCAAGACGTTACTGGTTACATCCCCGGCAGAGCAGGTGTGAGGAAGCAGGTAGGTTCTCTCTGAGGTTGCCCGTGTACTGAATCCACGTCATGTGCCCGTAAGAAGGTTCGCACGCTTTCCGTATCCTGCGCAATAATTCGGATTAACCGATGCCACCCATGCCATAGAGCCACACCTTGTTCTGCACTGTATTAGGCCTTTTTTCTCTTGCTTTTGCGTGTATTCTTCGCTATTTCCTTCCCTTTGCACAGGAAGAAGTATGCGCCATCATAGAACTTGATTGTTCCAAATGGATGCCCCGGCACCCGGAAGCGCTCCTTCAGCTTATCTACATTCCTCTTTATATAAATCATCACCCGCGCGGGGGCACGGCTGACCCTTCCAAACGCATGGTAGTGGTCAGGCTGTATGACATCGCGGATGATTTGCAAAGCATACCGGGGGTCTCCGTACATCCTTACAGGCACATATTTCGTCTGCGGCCCGAGCTTCACCGCCTTGAAGGTCCTCCCGTCCGTACAGCGGTTCGGGCAGGTAACGGCGCCATCCCCATGCCGGATGAAGCAGCTTAATACACTCTCATGCGTGAGTTCAATAGAGATATCCATGTTTTCATAACATTTGGGGAGTATGCCCGCTTCCCGCTATCCTTTGTAAGTATCACCCGGGCTTCCGGATGGCAGCTATCATTTTCATGCGTATTCCCCGCCTTTATCGAACGCGGGCAGAGGGTTTTCCCCCTGCCCGTGCTATATTGTCTATTCACTTTCCGGCGCGGGCCATACCACGGCATCCTGCGCAAGCCTCGTCACCTTAAGCGGGAAGGTGAAGCTGAGTTTCTGAAAAACGAGATCCTCCGGCTTCACTTGCTTATCCCACATGTAAGTGACGCATTCCACTTCCACTTCTTCAACATCGGGCGTGACGCTCACGGGGACTTTGATCCACGAGACCAAGGTGCCGTCGGCTTCCATTGCCTGATGACCGCTGCTGTCGGGCTCGATACCGTCGATGTACAACGCCGGCTCGACACCGAGTAGAACCTTGCCCTTTGCCAGCCCGCTGTCCTTGATGGGCGTCATGTCGTTTTCGTAATCTGGCAGACCCAAATTACACACCGGTTCTTCAATGTGACCATCCAAAAGTATCAGCAGCGTCTTTCCCGGGTGTTTCGGTGTAGTTGCGACCATCACATACATGGTATTTCCATCATACAGTGCCTGCCGGACGGTGACGGTCACATCGTCGTTCTCAGCAGCATATGCTCCGGGCTGCATGGTCTGCAGCGCCCGCTGGCCCTCCTCAGTGATCTCCACGCCATACCAGCGTTTTCCAAAGCTCTGAATATCCCATTGGGTCACCACAGCATACGCGATGGCGCCAATCAGTGTAATGATGCACGCAATGGCAACCACAGTAAACATCCTTATCTTTTTCACAGGTTGTTCCTCCTCAATTTTACGCAGTTGACAGGACACCGTGCGCTCGAAATTCTCGGGCACGGAGCCAAAGGTATTTTCCCATTCTTGTTTGGTCATGGCTTCATACCTCCT
>JAEWWY010000406.1 GCA_023458835.1 Bacillota bacterium | reverse complement strand
GGAGAGATTTCGGATTTGTACGATCATTGCGATGTGGAAACACACATGGGCGGTCAGCCCCTGTATTATTATCTGATTTCGGTGGAATGACATGGAGCTATGTGATTTGCGCGGCGTTGGAAAAACGCGGCTGGAATCAATGCGCGCAGCGGGAATACTCTCGCTGCGCGATCTTTTGTTTTTTTTGCCTACCGGGTACAAGGATACGACGGTCATCACACCCATCGGCGAGCTTGTGCCGGGGCAGGCGGCGGCGGTGATGGGCTCCATCAAGGGAAAGCCCAGGCTCAGCCGCTTCAGGGGGATGAGCAGTGTCACCGCCTCCTTATGGGATGAAACGGGGCATATCCATTGCATATGGTACAACCAGCCCTGGATGGAAAAAAACCTCTCCGGGCGGGAGCAGATGCTCTTATACGGGCGCGTGGAGGAGCGTAAGGGGAAACGGCAGCTTTTGAACCCCTCCCTGGAGGAAGAGCCGGGGATCATGCCTGTATACAGGCCGCTGGACGGATTGGCGGGCAAGATCATGCGCGGCCTTATGGAAACGGCGCTTACCCAGGTGGAGGATACCTGCCCGGAGACGCTGCCCAACAGCCTTCGTCTGCGTTATGGATTATGTGAAAAGAATTATGCCATCCGGCAGGCCCATTTCCCCGACAGCCGTGAGGCGCTTGCAACCGCCCGCCGCCGACTGTCCTTTGAACAATTGCTGTTTTACCAGGCGGCGCTGGGGCTTTTGCGGGACCGGAAGGACGCAGGCATTTCCTTCCCGGTTCCTTCAAGCGAAGTGGATGCCTTTTGGGAAAGCCTGCCCTTTGCGCCGACCATGGCGCAGAGGCGGGTGCTGAATGAGATTGCGGCGGACCTGGCCGCGCCACATCCCATGGCCCGGCTGGTACAGGGGGATGTAGGCTCCGGCAAGACGGCGCTGGCCTTTGGCGCGCTGTATCTGGCGGTCCGGCACGGTTTTCAAGGGGCGCTGATGGCCCCTACTGAAATTCTGGCACGGCAGCATCTGATAAGCGCCAAGGCCATTTTGGAGCCGCTTGGCATCAACTGCGGGCTCTTATTGGGCGGCATGAAAGCGGCGGAGCGCCGGGAAGCGCTTCGTGCCATCCGGGAAGGAACATGGCAGGTGGCAATCGGCACCCACGCGCTGATATCCGAGGGGGTGGATTATCACCGGCTGGGCCTTGTGGTCACCGATGAGCAGCACCGCTTTGGCGTTCGCCAGCGTACGGCGCTTGCCCGGAAGGGAACGAACCGGGCAGGGGAGCTTGCGCCCAACGTGCTGGTGATGTCGGCTACACCTATCCCCCGTACGCTGGCGCTGATCCTCTATGGTGACCTGGACCTTTCGGTGGTGGACGAGCTTCCGCCGGGCCGCACGCCTGTGAATACCCGCGTTGTGCCCGAAGAAAAGCGGGCAGCCATGTACGGCTTTATCAAAAGCGAGGTGGCGCAGGGCCGCCAGGCGTACATCGTCTGCCCTCTGGTGGAAGAGAGCGAAGCGCTTAATGATGTGAAAGCGGCCCAGACCCAGTATTCCGAGTTGGTCGCGGGCCCTTTAAAGGGCCTCCGGGTGGGGCTTACGTATGGCAAACAGCCGCCCAAGGAGAAGGCGGAGGTGCTGGATGCCTTTGCGGCGGGGGATTTGCAGGTTTTGGTGGCTACCACCGTTATTGAGGTGGGGGTCAATGTGCCCAACGCCACTATCATGGTCATTGAGGATGCCCAGCGCTATGGCCTGTCCCAGCTTCACCAGTTGCGGGGCCGGGTGGGCCGAGGCAGCCGGCAAAGCTGGTGTTTTCTGCTGGCGGAAACAACCGAGCGGCTGAAGACGCTTACTGCCACCAACGACGGGTTTGAAATCGCAAAAAAGGATTTGCAGCTTCGGGGCCCGGGGGAATTTTTCGGCACACGCCAGCATGGCGCGCCGCTGCTGCCGGGCCTTTCCATGGACGGGGATGTCATGCTCCTGGACGAGACGCAAAAATGCCTCCGGGAATTGCGCAATCAAAAGGAATGCCGGGTTGAATGGGCGATGGTCCAGGCTCAGGCGCGGCAGGATTTTGCACACAGGCTCCAGCAGGTATCGCTTAGCTGAACGCAGCGGGCGGGAATCTCTCAGGCGGGCGCATACGGCTTCACCGTAACCTGCCGCCCGGGGAAAATCCCTGGTATCATATTGCCAAACGGGGAAAAAGATAGTATAATCAATCGGATGTTTGAGGGACGAGCCTTGGCATACTTCTTTTTTGTGTGCCTGATGCTTTATCCGCCGCATGAACAACATGCGCAACTATTTACATGGAGGAGGACTTTAAAACATGGCAACCAAGTATGTGTACCTGTTTAAGGAAGGCAACGCCGGCATGAAAAATCTGCTGGGCGGCAAAGGTGCCAACCTTGCTGAAATGACCACGATCGGCCTGCCGGTTCCCCAGGGGTTTACCGTAACCACCGAGGCCTGCACCCGCTACTATCAGGATGGCAATCAGATCGCTTCCGAGATCATAGATCAGATTTATGATGCCCTTGCCAAGACGGAGGAGATCTGCGGCAAGAAGTTTGGCGATCTGAACAGCCCCTTCCTGGTATCCGTCCGCTCCGGCGCCCGCGCTTCCATGCCCGGCATGATGGACACCATCCTGAATCTGGGCCTCAATGACGCGGCCGTGCAGGGCCTGGCCAAGCAGACCGGCAATGAGCGCTTTGCCTACGACAGCTACCGCCGTTTTATCCAAATGTTCTCCGACGTTGTCATGGAAATCAAAAAGTCCAACTTTGAAGCTGCTCTGGACGCCGTGAAGAAAGAAAAGAGCGCCAAGTTTGATACTGATCTTACCGCCGATGACCTGAAGGAAGTTGTCCGCCGCTTCAAGGCCATCTATCTGAAGGAAAAGGGCGAAGAATTCCCCCAGGATCCCAAAATGCAGTTGATGGAGGCCATCAAGGCCGTGTTCCGCTCCTGGGACAACCCCCGGGCCATCTACTACCGCCGCATGAACGACATCCCCGGCGATTGGGGCACTGCCGTAAACGTGCAGAGCATGGTGTTCGGCAACATGGGCGATGATTCCGGTACCGGCGTTGCCTTCACCCGCAACCCCTCCACCGGCGAAAACAAGCTTTACGGCGAGTACCTCATCAACGCCCAGGGCGAAGACGTGGTTGCCGGCATCCGTACGCCCCAGCCCATCGCCAAGCTGCATGAGACCATGCCCGAAGTGTATGATCAGTTTGCCAGCATCGCCAACACCCTGGAAAAGCATTACAGGGATATGCAGGACATGGAGTTCACCATTGAGC
Source organism: Bacillota bacterium (assembly GCA_023458835.1). Lineage (GTDB taxonomy): Bacteria > Bacillota > Clostridia > Christensenellales > Aristaeellaceae > JAEWAH01. The sequence continues at coordinate 2,391 of JAEWWY010000406.1, read as the reverse complement.
ATGGCAAGCTCTTCATGCTGCAGACCCGTAACGGCAAGCGCACCGCCGCCGCCGCTTTGAAGATTGCCGTGGATCTGGTGGAGGAAGGCATGCTCACCACCGACGAAGCCGTTTTGAAGGTGGAACCCAAGCAATTGGATACCCTCTTGCACCCCAACTTTGACACCGCGGCCCTCAAGAAGGCCGAAGTCATCGCCAAGGGCCTGCCGGCTTCCCCCGGTGCTGCCGCCGGTTACATTTACTTCACCGCCGATGATGCCGTGGAAGCCGCCCGTACCGGCAAGGACGTGCTGCTGGTCCGTGAAGAGACCACCCCGGAAGACATCGAGGGCATGGACCTGTCCAAGGGCATCCTCACCGCCCGTGGCGGCATGACCTCTCACGCCGCCGTTGTGGCCCGCGGCATGGGCCGCGCTGCTGTCGTAGGCTGCGGCGAGCTGCACATCAAGGAAGAAGCCAAAACCCTGACCGTAAACGGCAAGGTATATCATGAAGGGGATGCCCTGTCCCTGGATGGCTCCACCGGCAACGTATACGTTGGCCTGGTTCCCACCGTGGAAGCTTCCGTAACCGGCGATTTTGCCAAACTGATGAAGTGGGCCGATGCTGCCCGCACCCTGAAGGTGCGCACCAACGCCGATACCCCCCGCGACACCAAGCAGGCTGTGGAATTCGGCGCCGAGGGCATTGGCCTTTGCCGCACCGAGCATATGTTCTTTGAATCTGACCGTATTGCCGCCGTGCGTGAGATGATCCTGTCCGACACCGAGGCTCAGCGCCGCGTTGCTCTCAACAAGATCCTGCCCATGCAGCAAGGCGATTTCGAGGCCATGTTCAAGGCGCTGGAAGGCCGTCCCATGACTGTCCGTTACCTGGATCCGCCGCCGCATGAGTTCCTGCCCGCCAAAACCATGACGGAAGAAATCTCCGCCCTGGCCAAGGAGTTGAACACCACCAGCGAAAAGATCATCGCCAAGATCGACGCGCTGCATGAGTTCAACCCCATGATGGGCCACCGTGGCTGCCGTCTGGCCGTTACCTTCCCCGAAATCGCCGAAATGCAGACCCGCGCCGTTTTGCAGGCTGCCCTGAAGGTGAAGAAGGAAACCAGCTTTGACATCGTGCCCGAGATCATGATCCCCCTGGTCGGCGCCAAGAAGGAACTGGCCTTTGTCAAGCAGATCGTGCTGGATACCGCCAAAAAGGTCTTTGCCGAAGCCGGCGAAGAAATCAAGTTCCATGTGGGCACCATGATCGAAATCCCCCGCGCGGCCCTGCTGGCCGACGAGATTGCCGAAGAAGCCGAGTTCTTCTCCTTCGGCACCAATGACCTGACCCAGATGACTTTCGGCTTCAGCCGTGACGATGCCGGCAAGTTCCTGGATGCCTACTATAGCAACAAGATCTTCGAGAACGATCCCTTCGCCCGCCTGGACCAGGAAGGTGTAGGCAAGCTGGTTGAAATGTCTGTCAAGCTGGGCAAGCAGGCCCGCCCCGACATCAAGCTGGGCATCTGCGGCGAGCATGGCGGCGATCCGTCCTCCATCAAATTCTGCCACAAGATGGGCCTCAACTACGTGTCCTGCTCGCCCTTCCGCGTGCCCATCGCGAGGCTTGCGGCGGCTCATGCGGCCATTGAGGAAAAGCAGGCTGCAAAGAAGTAAAACCACATCATCTGACAAGGCAGGGGCGCTTTATGAGCGCCCTTGCTTTTTGCCTTCCTCTTGACAGCCGCTATTGTGTTTGCCTGCGCAGGCATTTTCATGCAGCGCTCCTGTCGAATAAGTTGACGGGCAGAGCGGAAAATAAGCGTGATTCTTTTTGCATCATGAAAAGGAGTTGCCATGATAAAGAAGCGCTTGATGACCGTTGTATTTTTGTCCGTGATATTAACCTTTATCCTCAGCATTCCGACGGTGATGGGCTATGCCAGCCAAACAGCCATGGATAGCACCACCCGCAAGAGCATCAAACTGCCTATTATTATGTACCATAGTATTCTTAGCGATCCGAAAAAATGGGATACGTATGTCGCATCCCCCGGGGCATTGAAAAGCGATTTGAAATATCTGAAGGACAATGGATTTGAAACCGTTGTTGTGCAGGATCTGATCGATTATGTAAATGGCACGGGGGACCTTCCGCCCAAGCCTGTCATGATTACCTTTGATGACGGGCATTACAACAACCTGTATTATGCCCTTCCGATTTTGAGGGAGATGGACATGAAGGCCGTTATATCCATTGTAGGCATTTATGCCGACGCCTACAGTGACAAGCCTGATCCCGACCCCAATTACGCCTATCTTTCCTGGGATGAAATCCGGTATTTGAGCGAAAGCGGATATTTTGAGGTTCAAAATCACTCCTATGCGATGCACACCCTGAATG
>JAEWWY010000405.1 GCA_023458835.1 Bacillota bacterium | reverse complement strand
CTTGGATCCTCTACCTCTTCTTCACAGATGCGTATCAGTTCCGATATTGTCAGTAGCTCTCTTTTTTTCATCTCACTTCACCTCTTGGTTCTTATTCGCTTTTGCTCGCTCCCCCTCCTTTTGGTTTTTAGGTCACTTTCCCGCCGTTATGTACATCTTCCCCTTCTTTTTTAAATGAGACCGCCCTGGGGGGAATTTCGGAGCAAGAGCATTTGGGTTCTATTCCTTTCCCATTAGCCGATTCGTATCCTCTTCTTTGGAACCAGGGTCCGCAGGACCCGGTTGTTTCAAAGGGAATATAGGGGAGTACCAAGCAACCCTCAGTCTCGCTGCGCTCGACATCTCCCTCCCAAAGGAGACTTGGTAAGCTATGGAGGATGGAAATATCAAATATCCGCATGCATGGACAAAAAAGAAGCCGGTACTGGCTTCTCCCAAATTACACAAGCTTCCGCGTTCAATTACAGAAAGTCTTTCAATTGCTGCACGTTTTCTTCTTCAAACGCCAGCAGCTTCTTCATCAGGGACCGGATGTCATCTTCGGCATTTTGATATTCTTTCAGGTTTTTGACGGCGTCCAATATACCCATGTTGCTGCCTATGATCAGCATTTCAGCCACGTGGGAAGGCGTGGCATCTCCGGCCGTTTGAATGCGGACAGAGATATATGTTTTGATCTTGGAACAGGTGCTGATTCCCTTTTCCTCGTAACCGTTTTGGTTCAGAAGTTCCCTGGCCTGCGAAAAAATGCTGCGGTATTCGTCCAATTGTGCGGACAGGTGGGCCTTAAATTCCTCATCCTCCACAAGGCCGGTCAACTGATCAAGGGTAATAACGCCCATCTGCGCATTCTGATAGATAAAGTTCAAAAGCTCCGCGTTTCCGTTCATATTGCTGTGCTCCCTTCCCAAGGCAGTATGCGCAGCTAAGAAAGCACATATTCCAAGAAAAAAGAGCCTGATGCCTGATGCTTCCTTTGAAAATACGGAACTGTTTTGTATGTGGGAATGCCGGGGATCATTCCTGGCATTTCCACAGGCCCAGGCCCGGCGCGTCCACATAGTAGATTTCTTCCCCGTCCGGCAGGGTGTTCCAGCCGCTTTTCAGCACATGGGGATCATAACGGCGCATAGCTTCCCGCACGTCCATATGTGCAAAACCTACGCTTTCCACTTCTTCCCTGGACAAAAGCTTGGGATCGGTGGCATAGGTAATCTGAAAACGCCCATCCGACGAACCATGGATCAAATGGGCCGATACCATCAGCAGGTTTTCAAAGGCGCCCTGCCTGTACAAATCAAGAATGCGCCGGGTGCCCGTATAGCCGTAAGCACGGATAGCCTGATCCACCTCCTTGTTCTCACCGAAGGTTTGAATTCCCGGCGCGAGAACGACAAGCTCCCCGCCGTCGGCCACAATCATTCTGGTACGGTAGATGGCCTTGTTGCCTACCCAGGTGGAGCGGTATTCCTCCGGCGCCATGTAGGCCACCACCTTTTTGGCGGGGCGGTCCAGATAATTGATATTGAGTTCCTGGGATAATTTCACCGCCCGCTCAAAAGCATCCCGCTGATCACCGATATATAGGCCGTGAAGATTTACATCTTCCCGTGCCTTGCGGACAACAGTCAAAATATACACAAGAGGCAGATCGCGCAGGAACCGTTCCTGGGCATAGTCAAAGACCTGGCGCACCGGGGCATGGTCATTGCCCAGAGCCTCCTCCGCGCCGCAGACAGCCCCCAGCATATGGGTATTGTTGATCATTTGCCGGCCGCCCACGCCAACGAAAATATTTTTGCTGTAGTTGGCCATGCCCGCCACTTCATGCGGCACCACCTGACCGATGGACAGGATCAGGTCATAGCCGCCCTCCAGCAGCCTTTTGTTGACCTCTACACCGATGTCCGCTTCAAACAGGCCGTTGGAAACGCGGCTGACGAAATCCGCAGGGACGGTGCCCAGCATCACCGTATCGGTGCGCCAATGGTGAGTAAGGAAGCGTTCCAGCGGAATATCGCCGAACATACACCTGATTTCCGCTTCCGACATGGGGACATGGGTACCGGTAGCGGGAAGGATATCCACCTGCACATGGGTACACAGCTCGCGGTAGATTTTTTGCGTAATCAAGCCGGCCATGGAATAAAAGCGTGTGATATCCGGAGGAATAACAAGTATTTTTGTAAGCGCCGGATGCTGTTTCAGCAGTTGAGTAAGGCATCCGGAGATTTCTTCCATGGAGATGGGCCGCTCTTTGGATGTAAACGCAATCGTATTCACCGTATGCTCCTTTGCGCCCGACACGCTGATGAAGTAGGGTTAATTTCATTATAAGCCGTTAAAATAAGATTGACAAGCATGGCGGATGCTGTTATTTTGATCAGTAGAAACGCAAAGGAGGAAATGGCTTTGCTGGATATTGCTATTGTGGGCGGCGGTCCTGCCGGATGGTCCGCTGCTATTACGGCCAGGATGCGCAACCGGGAGGTTTGCGTGTTTTCCCCGGCAGAGGAAAGCACCTGGCTATATAAGGCGGATAAGGTGGAAAATTACCCGGGTATGCCGGGCGTCAGCGGAAAACAGATGCTGGACGCGTTTGAGCGCCAGGCCATCGATATGGGTGCCGGCCTGCAAAGGGCGGTGGTGCGGCAGGTTATGGAAAACGGAGGCAGCTTTCTTTTGCTGGCGGAAAATGAGGTCATCGAAACCAAGACGGTGATTTTGGCCATGGGCGCCGCCCGGCCTAAGCCGCTTCCCGGAGAAGCGGAATACCTGGGCCGGGGCGTGAGCTATTGCGGCACCTGCGACGGCATGTTCTACCGTGGCAAGAAAGTGGCGGTTTTGTCCAGCGGCGAACAAGGCTTGCATGAGGCCAACTTCCTGGCTGATCTGGCGGAGGAACTGATTTATTTTCCGCTTAAAAAGCATGATACGAATGGTCTGGACGGCCGCGTAAAGGTCTTTGGCGAAAAGCCGGTTCAAATCAAGGAAGCGCAGAGCGGCCTTGCAGTCGTTACCGACAAGGGGCTGCATGACGCGGCAGGCGTGTTTGTTTTCCGCCCCGCGGTGGCCATCGATCAGCTTTTGCCTGGCCTGAAAACGGAAGGCGCCTTTATTCCTGTCAGCCGCTTTATGGAAACCAACCTGCCCGGCATCTATGCTGCCGGCGATTGTACCGGCCATCCGCTGCAGATTGCCAAGGCGGTAGGCGAAGGGAACATTGCGGCAATTCGCGCATCGGAGTACCGCCTGGCCCCGTAAGCAGGGATGCTTTTCGACATTTGATGCGTTTGTTGATGGAGAGGCTCTGTTTGGGCATCGAATATCTGGAAGCTTCGGCGGGCCATGCGCCCGGAGAGGAGATTTATGAAAAAGGGGATCAGTTTTATTGCCGCTTTGGTCCTGGTGCTGAGCGTATTCACACTGCCCGCTTCAGCCCAGCCGCTTACGCTGGGCCAATCCCTGGTGGGGGAGGCGGCCTATCCCAATGGAAGCACGGTGGATAACGCCAAGTTCCTGCTCACCTACGCCTATCCGCAGATTGTTCCGGAAACGGAAGCGGATCAAAACATCAACATCTACTACCAGGAAATGGCGGATGACCTTTTGAGGGAAACCGCCCCCATGCTGTACGAGCAGGCTGGAGCGGGTATGGATGCGGAAATTTCCGCTTACATGCACATAAGCCATCAGGTAACTGCCAATACGGACGATTTTTTCTCCGTCGTGCTTTCCTGG
>JAEWWY010000404.1 GCA_023458835.1 Bacillota bacterium | reverse complement strand
GGCTGATCGCCTACGGCAGGGACCACGTGGACGATGACGTGAAGATCGAGTACTTTGCCGTATCGCTGCCCGATCTGCAAATTTTTGAGGAGGACCTGCAAAAAAAGAACAAGGCGCATTGCCTGTTCATGAGGACGCTGGGACACCTGGGAAAGGGCGAAAGGGAAGAGGCGGATGTGCTCCTTCGTAGGCTGTATGAGCTGGAGCCTGAACACCAGGGAGCCAAGGTGCATATCGCAAATTTTATAGAAAACTAAAGTTGGAGGCGTCCGGCGTTTTTTGCTGACGTTTGCTGGCATTGCCCTGGAGACAAGCAGATTGTGTCAAGCATGCAAGGACGGGTGGATGATAATCCCCATCCGGCTCAGTCGTCGCATGACTCGCTACCGCTCGCACTGCTTGTTTCGCCGGCCTTCTCCGCCTCGCTTCATCCGCCACAGGCGGCGCTTCGGCTTCGAAGCCCCTACGACGTAAAGTGAATATTGGCCTTTCTTCCGGTTCATGTATGTCCCGGTAGTGAAGTCAATAAACAAATGGCGTCGTAGGGGCGATTATCAATCGCCCGCTTGCACCGGCATTCATTCGTCTCTCCTGCCATCTGCCCCTGCGCAATCTATCATCCTGAGGGCTGTGCCCGAAGGATCTTTCGGCAGCATGAAAATCCAAGATCCTTCGGGCTCCGCCCTCAGGACGACAGCGGGCGGAGTTTGCGTGTATTCTATGCGCTGGTATGAGTGCCTGCACCGGCGGGCGACTGCTATATTCGCCCCTACGGTTGCATATGTTTGTTGACTTCACTGCCGGGGCACATGCGAGCCGGAAGAAAAGCCAATCAACCCATTGCAGTCGTAGGGGCGATAATTAATCGTCCGCCCATTTGCGGCATGCAGTATGCCTGGGATCAGAAAATTCCACTGTGTGCCCGTTTTTATCCCTTGGGAGAATGTTTATTTGGCATATATCGTGTTTCCGTCAACCAGGGTAAAAGCCGGGTTCATATCCGTGCGGAAAGCTGTCAAACAGGCGCGGCTGCCTGGCTTGATGGCCCCAAGCCGTCCATCCGGGGCAAGCCATCGGACAGGCGTTACTCCGGCCATGATCAGCACGCTTTCCACCGGAATACCCGCCTCACATAGCAGGCGTACGCATTGCCCCGTTTGCTTCCCGCTGCCCGCGATGCCGCCGGATTCGGTGTAATTTCTTCCTTCCCGCACGATCACGGGGTGATTGTTCATATGATAGCTGCCGTCCGGAAGCCCCGCGGTTGGGGCGGAGTCGGAGATCATCATCAGGCGGCCGGGACCCTTGCATTTGAGCGCCAGGCGGATGGCCGCCGGTTCCATATGCACCATGTCGCAGATGATTTCACAATATACCTCCGGGTGCAAGAGTGCGGCGGTGAGAATACCGGGATTCCGGTGCTGGATAGGCCTTGCGGCATTAAAAAAATGGCAGATGCCTGTCACGCCCCCGGCGAAGGCTTCTTCCGCCTGCTCAAAGCTGGCATCTGTATGCCCTGCCTGAACGCGGATATGATGGGCGTTTAGGTATTGCACAAGCTCCATAGCGCCCGGCACCTCCGGTGCCAAAGTGACCACCCGGACGATATCCTTATACTCTCCGGCAATTTCTTCAAAGGCGGCGATGGACGGTGCCTGAATCAGGCTTTTGTTCATGGCCCCTGAACGTTTTTCATTGATAAAGGGGCCTTCCAAATGCGCGCCCAGAATGCGCGTACCCGGAAGCCCGCCTTTTGCCTGCTCTGCCATGGCTTCCCTGACAAAGGCCAATGCTTGCCGGGTGCCGTCCTTCGGCCCGGTAGCAATGGTACAAAGCACCCCGGCCACGCCGTTTTCGGCAAGCTTCCTCGCCCAGGCTTCGGCCTGATCCCAAGCGGGGCGGGAGGTATCAAATCCCCAGCCCCCATGATGGTGCACGTCGATGAGCCCTGGGCAAAGGAGGGCCGCAGTAAGATCGCCCCCCTCTCCGGGCGCCAGGGCAGTGACGCTGTCACCTTCTACCGTAACCACTTGGTTTTCCAGCATGTTGTTTCCGTCAAACATGCGCCTGGCAAAAATCCGCATGGCGGGCCTCCCTATTTCATCAATCCAGCACCATGGTATTGGGATAGGCGATCATCTATGATACTTCATTCCATAAAGCTTCCAGATACTTTTTGCCGCTCACAAGATCCTGATCGCGCTCCGAGCCGGAAGGGATTTCCCGTTCAATGGTGATATCGCCCTCATAGTGAAGCGCTTTTACTTTTTTCAAAAGGGCGGGATAATCTACCTGGCCTTTGCCAAGAGGAAGCTCCTTGCCCTTGGGTTCCTTTCCCATGGGGTAGCGCCCGTCTTTTCCATGGAAGCCCATCAGGTATGGGCCCAGAAGGTCCATGGCATCCACCGGATTGGCGCGGCCGTTCATCATCAGGTTGGCAGGATCGAAGTTGACACCCATGTTCCCGGTACCGATCTCCTCTATCAACTGCACCAGCGTCACGGGAAGTTCTTCGCCTGTTTCGAACAGGAACCGCTGGCCGCTCTTGTTCAGTTCATTCCCCAACAAACGCAGGCATTGCACGATTTGCACATGGCGGGAATCAAAGGGATTGTCCGGGAAAAAGCCGATGTGGGTCACCACATCCTGTATGTTCAGCTCTTTGGCAAACCTGGCTCCGGCCATCAGGTCGAACAAGCGCCGCTCGCGAAGATAGTCAGGCACCAGGCCCAGCGTATCATACATGTCCGGGTATTTCCACACCACAGGGCCGGACCAGCCGCACCAGAGTGCCGTAACGGTAAAGTTGAAATCCCAGCAGGCTTTTTCGATTTTCTTTGCCATCTCCGGAGTGTACAGAGACATATCCCACACCGTGAGCTGGCCGCTTGTAAAGCCCAGTTCCCGCATGGGGCGGATACATCCTTCCACATCTGCCGCAAGGGGTATTACTACGCCAATTCGCATAAATGCTGTTCCTCCTTTGTTTTGCATATCAAAGGTGAAAAAGGGGGAGTTAAAATCAATGTGCCATGAAGGGAGGATATACGCAATAGAAAAGTTTGCTTAAGTTCAATGCCTCTTTGCCGCCATGTGTTTTTACGATAAGCCCCGGCACCTCCCCTCCCCTTTGTTTGGCGGATGCATGCGGTTTATTAAGTTATTGTAGCATGAAAAAAATCCGGAAACCATACACAAATCGTTGGAGGTTTTTCACTATTCCTTGTAATTTTCTTCAATGCTTCTCACAGGCTCGCACAATCAAACTGCGGGGAAAGTCAAGTTTGTCTGTTTCTCCAAAAATTTGGCCGGATACTCCATCAAGGGTAGAAGAAGGAGGGAATGAAAGGAATAAAGCATATGCTGAAAACATGTCCGTTCGGAAGGTACAAAGGAAAAGGACCCCATGGAGGTTCTTTTTCCATGCGGTCCTTTTCCTTTGCCGGGCGTGCATCGGATCATCCACAAAACCGGTTTGTTACTTTTCCAGCTCGATCAGCGCTTCAATCTCCACGGGTATATTGGTCGGCAGCGCTGCCATGCCCACGGCGGAGCGGGCGGCGCGTCCTGCCTCGCCGAACAATTCAATGAACAGTCCGGAGGCGCCATTGATCACCTGGGGCTGCTCAAAAAAATCCGGGCCGCAGCTCACAAACCCCAAAACCTTCACAATGCGCTTGACGCGGTTCAAATCGCCCACAGCCGCCTGCAGGTTGGCCAACAGGTTCAGCGCCGCAGCCCTGGCGGCCTCCTGGCCTTCAGCTATGGTCAGGTCTTTACCGACTTTGCCAAAATACTGCGTGCGGCCCGGGATGTTGGGACCTACGCCGCTCAAGTAAAGAAGGTTTTCCGCAAAGGGCATCACGGGGGTATATAATCCGCCGACGGCCGGAGGAGCGGGGAGCTCAAGGTTCAATTCCCGGAGGCGCGCGTAAACATCCTGTTTCATGGTACATTCTCCTTTGCTTTTAGCATATTTTTATTTGCCTGTTCTGACCAACACATTGCCCCGGCCTTTTTGAGTTACTTGGTCGTTTTCCGCCACGGATACGCCGTTTACAGCCACCATGCGGATCCCCGTGGCCAACTGCTCCGAAGATTCATAGGTCGCCGTGTCGGTGATTGCATCGGGGTCAAAAACCACCACGTCGCCGTCCATCCCCGGCTTTAGCAGGCCCTTCCCCGCCAGGCCGTAGCGGGCGGCCGTTTTCCCGGTCATGCGGTGAATGGCGTCCTCCAGGGTAAGAAGCTTATCCTCCCGCACATACTTGCGCAAAATCTTCGGGAAAGCGCCGTAATACCGAGGGTGGGGCTTGCCCGGCGGGAGAACGGAATCGGATATGATGTGGATGGGGTCCCAGCCAAGCACCTTGCGCAAATTCTCCTCAGAGACGATGAAGTTGATGATGCCGGCGCCGCCCTGTTCCGATACCACCAGGTCACAGAGCAGCTCCGCCGGTGAAACACCTTCTCTTTGCGCAGATTCCGCGATGCTCCTGCCTGCAAAACGCTTGTTCTCCGGCTTGTTTACTGAGGAAATCCAAATAGATTGCAACCCGCAGGAGGCTACGATATTGTCCCAGTCCGGCTGCTCGTTTTCCAGGATATACGCAAGCTCTTCCCGGGCATTCCTCGTTTTCAGCCGCTCTGCCAGCGCCTGCGTCCCATCGGCCAGCCATTTGGGCGGCAAAAGCGTGAGCAGCGATGTGGAGCCCGCCTCATAGGGGTAGGCGTCGCAGGCCACATCCTGGCCGGATATGATGGCCTCCTCCACCAGGGATATGGCCGGTTGAAACACTTCGCCCCAGCTTGCTTTTCCGGCAGCCTTGAAATGACTGATCTGCAAAGGCACGCCGGTGCTTTTGGCAATGTCCAGCACCTCCTGAACGGATCGGGCAAGGCCGGTCCCCTCCCCCCTGATGTGGGTCACCAGGGGAGTGCCGGAAGGAATGAGGGACGTGGCAAGCTGTATGAGCTCTTCCCGGCCATAG
>JAEWWY010000403.1 GCA_023458835.1 Bacillota bacterium | reverse complement strand
GCCCGGCCTATGACAAGAACACCTGCCTGGGGCCTGTTGTCAGCGCGTCCCACAAGCAATTCGTATGCGACTGGATTCAAAAGGGTATCGACGAGGGCGCCAAGGTGGTGCTGGACGGCCGACATGTGAAGGTGGAAGGCTTTGAAAACGGCTTTTATGTGGGCCATACCATCCTGGATCATGTCACCGGCGATATGACTGTGGGGCAAAACGAAATTTTCGGGCCCGTCCTTTGCATCAAGCGCGTCGGGAGCTTTGAAGAGGGCCTTCGCCTGATGAACGAAAATCCTTTCGCCAACGGCTCGGGGATCTTTACCCAAAACGGCCACTACGCCAGGGAATTTGCCAAGCGCACAGACGGCGGCATGGTGGGCGTCAATGTGGGCATCCCTGTGCCCATGGGCATTTTCCCCTTCAGCGGCCACAAGAAATCCTTCTTCGGCGACCTGCACTGCCATGGCAAGGATGCCTTCCGCTTCTTCACCGAGTCCAAATGCGTCACCGTCCGCTGGTTCGACGAGGAGGAGAAAAAGAAAACCTCTGTCAACACCTGGGATGGCTCGCTGTAAGGACGCCGGGGAGGCGCCGCCTCCCCGGACCCTGCCGCTCAAGGAATTTCATCCCATGAGAATCCCTGTTTTAATGAACATCATTTGCCAGGGCTGATTGACCGCGATACAGGCCTTTACTTCCGGCTCACATATGCCCCTGCAGAGACAACAACAAACATCATGCGGATGTAGGGGCGGTTATCAATCGCCCGCACGCATCGCAAATAATCCCCATCCATGGAAAAAACATATGAAGGGAGTCTTTCTTTTGAAAAAGCTTCAGATCGGCATCATCGGCGCGGGGCGCATCGGCAACGTTCACGGCGAATCCATCACCTACCACATCCCGGAGGCCGAGGTGGCCATGGTCAGCGATGTGGACATCGCCAAGGCTTCCGCCCTGGCTGCCCGCTTGGGCATCCCCGCCTTCACCTCCCGGTATGAGGACATTTTGGAAAACCCCGCCATCGACGCGGTGCTGGTCTGCTCCCCCACGACCACCCACGCGGACATCTCCATTGCCGCCGCCAAGGCAAAAAAACACATCTTCTGCGAAAAACCCGTGGACCTGACCATTGAAAAGATACTGGCCGCCAAAAAGGCCGCGGAAGACAACAACGTCAAAATGCAGATCGGCTTCAACCGCCGTTTTGATCACAACCACGGCCGGGTGCAGGAGACCGCCGCCTCCGGCAAGCTGGGCAAGGTGGAAGTCGTAAAAATCACCTCCCGGGATCCGGAGCCCCCTTCCGCCGAATATGCCGCCTCCAGCGGCGGCCTGTTCATCGACATGATGATCCACGACTTTGACATGGCCCAGTTCCAGGCCGGCAGCCCCGTCACCGAGGTGTACGCCCAGGGTGCCGTGCTGGTGGACCCCGCTATCGGCCGCGCCGGGGATGTGGACACCGCCATCGTGCTTTTGAAGTTTGAAAACGGCGCCCTTGGCGTGATCGATAACAGCCGCCGGGCCGCCTACGGCTACGACCAGCGGGTGGAGGTCTTTGGCGCGCTGGGCATGGCCGCCGGCGAAAACGACGGCGATACCACCGTGCGCGTAAGCACAGCCCAAGGCGTCCTGTCCGACAAGCCCCAGTATTTCTTCCTGGAGCGGTACATGGCCTCTTTCATCAAGGAAATGAAGGTCTTCATCGCCGCCATCGTAAACGACACCCCCGTGCCCGTTAATGTGGATGACGCCTTGTCCCCGGTGGTCCTGGCCATGGCCGCGAAAAAATCCTGGCTGGAGCACCGCCCCGTCACCGTGAAGGAAATCCTGGAGGCCGCCCATGTCTGACATCCGCAGGGCAAATGGCAGCCACGCCTTGGGCTACACCGAAATCAGCGCGCTGGGCGGCATCCACGGGGATATGGCCATGGATTTCGGCGTATTAAGGCTTGCGAAAGGGCAGACGTTTGAGGATGACCGGCCCCTGGAAAAGGCGTACCTGCTGGTCTATGGCCAGATTGCCATCACTGCCGGCAAAGAAGAAAAAATCCTTTCCCGGGCCAACTGCTTCGATGAGGGGCCCTACGTTCTGCACGCAGACCGTTTTACAGCCGTTTCCATCCGCGGCATCGGCGGGGACAGTGAAGTCTGCGTCATGCGCACCGATAATGAAACGTCCTTTCCCGCGGAATGGTATTTTCCCAAGGATACGGCCGACGAATACCGCGGCGCCGGGCTGATGAAAGACACCTCCACCCGCATCGTGCGCACGGTGTTTGATAAAAGCAACGCGCCTCTATCGAACCTGGTCCTGGGAGAAGTGATCGGCTTTCCCGGCAAGTGGTCCAGCTATCCGCCCCACCACCATCCCCAGCCGGAGATCTACTACTATAAATCCAACCCCGAAAACGGCTTTGCCTATGCGGAGCTGGGGGAGGATGTGGTGAAGGTCCATACCAACGATACGGTGTTCATCCGTCCAGGCCTCACCCATCCCCACTGCACCCCGCCGGGATATGCGCTTTGGTACCTGTGGGTGATCCGCCACCTGGACGGCGCTCCCTATATCACCCCCACCTTTGTACCGGAGCATGCCTGGGTGCAGGAAAAGGACGCGAAATACTGGCCCGAAAGGAAGGGAGTATAAGTGGAACGCATCCGCTTGACCATGGCCCAGGCCCTGGTACGCTTTCTGGATCAGCAGTACGTCGAAATGGACGGCGTGGAATCAAAGTTTGTCAACAGCATCTTCGGCGTGTTCGGCCACGGCTGCGTGGTGGGCGTGGGCCAGGCCTTAAACCAGGGCGGCCATCACCTCCGCTTTTTGCAGGGAAAGAACGAGCAGAACATGGCCTTGGCCGCCATGGCCTTTGCCAAGCAAAAAAATCGCCGGGAGATCATTCCCTGTGTTTCCAGCATCGGCCCCGGCGCCATGAACATGGTTACCGCCGCCGGCTGCGCCACCGCCAACCGCATCCCGCTTCTGCTTTTGCCCGGCGATACCTTCGCCAGCCGCCAGCCGGACCCGGTATTGCAGCAGGCGGAATTCTTTGACAGCTTCTCCGCTACCGTCACCGATGCTTTTAGAAGTGTCTGCCACTACTGGGACCGCGTCCAGCGGCCGGAGCAGCTTATGACCGCCGCCATCCATGCCATGCGGGTACTCACCGACCCGGCGGATACGGGGGCGGTGTGCCTGGCCATGCCCCAGGATGTGGAGGGCGAGGCCTATGATTACCCCGTGGAATTTTTCAAGCGCCGCGTCTGGCATATGGACCGGCGTCCGCTTACAAAAGCGCAGCTTGACCGGGTGGTTCCGCTGATCAAAAACGCCAAGCGCCCGCTGGTCATA
>JAEWWY010000402.1 GCA_023458835.1 Bacillota bacterium | reverse complement strand
GCCTGACGCTGTACGCGGATGACGTTCTCTTTATCCCGGCCCCGGGCTCGCTGTCCTTTAGCGGCCAGGACAACGGCGATACCTGGACCTATACCTTCAGCGGCCTGCCCAAATATGCGTATGACGGCGGCACCGCCCGGAAGATCGTGTATACCGTTGAGGAAGAAGCGGTGATTGGCCATCCCTCAGACGCCGCCGGGCCTGTATCCGCCTTGTGGAGCGATGAAAAGAGCATGCTGCTTGCACAGCCTATCACCAATAGGCTCAGCACGGTCTCCATCGAGGGCAAAAAGACATGGAATGACGATAACAACCGCTATGAAAAACGCCCGGACAGCATCACCCTTACGGTGCTGGAAGATGGGACCGTCCTTACGCACCAGCCCCTCATCCAATGGACAAAGGAAGGCAGCGAATGGACCTATAAGATGGAGGGTCTGCCCAAGTACAAAAATGGCACGCAGGAGCCCGCGGCGTATACCGTGCGGGAAACGGCGGTGGCAGGCTATACGCCTGAAACCGGCGCCACAGCCGCCGGCTCCGCGGATCCAAGCGGCAATGTGACAGGCGCCGACTTCACCAATACCCTACGCACCGTATCCGTCTTTGGTACAAAGACCTGGGTGGACGCGTCCAACCACTACGGCATGCGCCCGGATGCCATCGCCCTGACGCTGTACGCGGGCAATGCTCCCCTATATCCCCAGCCTGACCCGCAGTGGAGTAAGCCGGCCGGCTCCAACACCTGGACATACGAGTATACGGACTTGCCCAGGTATGAAAAGGGCACAACGGCGCCCATTGTATATTCCGTGCGGGAGACAGCGGCGGCGGATTACATGCCCGGCGCCGAAGGGACCGCCACGGGTCATGCGGATGGCAACAGCGGCAACGTGACGGATGCCGATCTCACCAACACCCTGAAAACCGTTTCCGTATCCGGCACAAAGACATGGACCGATGGCGGAAACCGCTATGGCACGCGCCCGGCCTCCATCACGCTTACGCTGTACGCGGGCAATGCTCCCCTGAGCCCCCAGCCTGATCCGCAGTGGACCCAGCCGGCCGGTTCCAGCACCTGGACATACGAATATACAAACTTGCCCAGATATGAAAAGGGTACGGCGGTGCCTATCGTATATTCCGTACGGGAAGCGGCGCCAGCGCCGGATTACACGCCCGGCACCACAGGCGCGGTCACGGGCAGAGTGGACAGCATCAGCGGCAATGTGACAAACGCCGATTTTATCAACACTTTGAAAACCGTTTCCCTTTCCGGCAAAAAGACATGGACCGATGCTGAAAACCGATACGGCACGCGCCCGGATTCCATCCTCCTGACGGTGCTGGCGGATGGCGCTGCTCTATCGCCCCAGCCTGATATACAGTGGACCAAAGCCGGCAGCGAGTGGATGTATGCCATCACCGGGCTGCCCAGGTATAAAGCGGGCACGCTGGATGCGCTTACCTATTCTATCCGGGAAACGGCCTCCCCCGGATATACGCCCGCTACAGATGTACCTGCCTCCGGCGTGAAGGATGGCAGCGGCAATGTGACCCATGCGGACTTTGGCAACACCTTGGAAACCGTCTCCCTTTCCGGCTCGAAGCGCTGGGTGGACGCGTCCAACCTGTATGGCACACGCCCCGATGGCATCGACTTAACGGTGCTTGAAGGCGGCGCGGCCCTTATGCCCCAGCCGGAAATATCCTGGGAAAAATCAGGCGATGTATGGACGTATTCCATTGCCGGCCTGCCCAGGTATCAAAAGGGCACATGGGCGCCTGCCTCCTATTCCGTTACGGAAGCTTCCTCCGCGGGCTATGCCCCCGGCAGCGTGACCCCGGCCACGGGCGTCCCGGATGCCAAGGGCAATATCACGGGAGCCGATTTTGACAATGCCCTGATCACCGTATCCATATCCGGCACAAAAAACTGGCTTGACCAGTCCAACCGCTTCGGCATCCGCCCGGACAGCATCACCCTGACCCTTCTCGCGGAGGGAAAGCCTGTGATGCCCCAGCCCGAACCACAATGGGACAAGGCCACGAATCCCGATACCTGGACATACGCGTATACAGGGCTTCCCCAATTCAAGGCCGGTACAAGGGAGCCTGTGGCCTATTCCGTGCTGGAAACGCCGGTAACCGGCTACCATCCGGCCCCGGAACAGGCAGGCGCCACCAACGGCTTGGGGAACATCACCATTCCCGCCCTGAATAATACCCTTATCCGCCGGCTGATGATCGACAACATCACCGTGAACCCCGCCACCGGCGAAACGGATGCGGGCGGCTTTGTGGCGGTGCCCGCTGTCCCGGATACCCAGCGGGATATGGCCCCCTATGTGGATGACGCAACGACGGTCATGTGGCAGGCCGAGGAAAACTGGCGGAATAACACCACCATCACCGTGCGCTATCTGGATTACAGCCAGGATTCGCAGGATGGCTGGCGCAGCGTAACGGTCCCCGTCAATGATTTGAGCGCCCTTCGGGCCATCCCCTATTTTGCGGACGCGTCCCTGAAGGAAAG
>JAEWWY010000401.1 GCA_023458835.1 Bacillota bacterium | reverse complement strand
GAAAATCAGCGACATGTGCGGTGATTTTCGCAGGAATTTCGGAGAAATTCCTACCTTGCCCGAGCAAACGGCCGTAAAAACCGAAGGTTTTTACAGTGCGGCGAGGGAAAAAGCTCAACAAAGTGGCTTTGCCACTTTGTTGACACGCTGAGGAGGCAGGGGCGTTCGCCCCTGCCTCCTGTTTCATCTTCCTGCTGTCCAGACAACTCATACTTTCCAGAAACGCAATTGTTTACAGGATCACGCAGCCAGCGGCCCTGTCCCGCTTTCGATGACCTTCAATATTTCCCGTTCCTCGCCTGTCAGCGCGTCGATATACACCAGGTACTGGGAGTCGTCCCAGACGGATGAAAATTCATAGCACAGCTTTTCCGTTCCGCGGAAGGGGATCACGCACAGCCGCATTTGCAGGATCTCCAGCCTGCTGCTTACCATATCCCTGGCGTCGGCCTCGGTGATTTTCGGCTGTTCCAGCGCCCGCTGCCGGTGATTCATCCAGTAATTGTTGGCCTCGATGCCCACGATATCCCCTGTATCCATGCGCACCTGCACCTTCACAAGATCAGGATACAAAAGCACACCGTCCTGCACAGCGGCATAGTTGATCACCGCCAGGCCGTTGTATACCTGGTAATAGCTTTCCAGCATCTC
The DNA here is from genome assembly GCA_023458835.1 of Bacillota bacterium. GTDB lineage: Bacteria > Bacillota > Clostridia > Christensenellales > Aristaeellaceae > JAEWAH01. The sequence continues at coordinate 7,073 of JAEWWY010000401.1, read as the reverse complement.
CCCAAAGTCCCTGCTTTGCAGGAAAGCCTTCGCTTTTTCCTTGCACTGGTCCACGGAAAGCGTTTGGTTGAACTCCGCATGCTCCGGCATCATCCACAGCACCTTGCCGCCCTGGCGTGTCACCTCCACGGTGAGGGTATCATCGGGAATAGTGACCGTAACGCCCCAGGCCGGTATCGCGCCCTGGATCGCCGCGGCCTCCCTGACGTCCGTTACCCGCTCCGGTCCCACGAATTGCTTGGCGATTTCCAGCGCCTGCTCCTTGGTAATGTCCCCCTGGGGCAGCCCCTGGGGGGCGCCCATATGCCTGGCGTCGGAAAACGCCCCGTCGTAAATCAGCGTGGGATAGTCGATACCGTTATCCTTATCCCCCACCTGCTCCATGGGCCGGGCCTGTGCCTGCATATCCTGATAAAACAGCGGATTTACCGCTGAATACCGCATGCTTTGGGTGATCATCTGCTGCTGGGCCGCCTGAAGCTGGCCTGACAGCAAAACGCAGTTGGTAAGGAGCTGGCTCAATTGATTAAGATCCGTATCATTCAGCGGCGTGCCGTTTGCCACCTTGAGCACAAGGGTATCCGTGTAGTCGCCTACCTGCCCCGCAAACTTCACCGTAGGCTCCATGGCCACATGCGAAAGGGGCAGCACGGTCAAATTGTTCTGCACGTCCCAAGCCTGGCGGCTCAGGCCGGATAAAAGCTCCACGCCCGTCTGCGGCGTGCCCGACACCAGAAGCTTGTTCATTTTGATTTCCATGCTCTGCAGTTGGCTGATGGTATCCAGCACGGCGCTGTAGTACACATCCTCCAGCGCCCTGCTTATGCGCGTGGCACGCTGCCCCTGATAAACAGCCGTACCGATGGCTGCTACCAGCGCCAGGGACAGGAAGGTGTACAGCAGCATGTGATGTTTTTTTTGCATGCGCTCCCCTCCCTATATGGCAAAGTTGTGCCGGCCGATGGACAGGGTTATCTGCCGCGTCCAGATCCAGTTGCTGGTGGCCGTGGCGGGATTATAATAGTACAACGCTCCGCCGGTGGGATCCCAGCCGTTCATGGCATCCCTGGCGGCCCGGATGCTGTCCTGGCTGGGCGTCAGGTTGATCTGTCCGTCCCACACGGCATCGAACGCGCCGGGCTGATAGACAACACCGCTGATGGTATTGGGGAAGGAGGGGCTTTTTACCCGGTTCAAAACCACCGCCCCCACCGCCACCTGGCCGATGTATGGCTCGCCCCGCGCCTCGCCGTTGATGAGCCGGGCCAGGGTATATACCTCGCTGTCATTGAAGCTGCCTACGGAAACAGCCCCGCCGGCCAGCGTGATCCCCAGCGCCGCCGCCGTGGTAGGCCCCACCACCCCGTCCACCTTCAGCCCGTTCTTGCGCTGGAAAAGAACCACCGCATTGTAGGTTTCCTGACCGAAATACCCCGTTACCGCGCCGTTAAAATAGCCCCATTGCTTCAATTTTTTTTGCACGGTGCCTACCTGATCACCCTGGGAACCCCAGGCCACCACCTGGGCAAAAGCTATCTGCATGGTGGTCAGAAGAAAGATGCCCACCACCAGTGTGGCCAGTGCCGATATTTTCCCGCTTTGCCTGCGCACGGTACTTCCCCCTTTTTGCTGCCCGTTCAGGAAAAGTATGGCGTTCTTTCTAAAAAATCATACGGGTGTAAACAGGAGCCAGCCATGAAAAATGTCCTCCATCCACCAGGAAAAAGCCGCCTGCGCATCCCCTTCCGCCTGCTCCGCGGGCATGGACTGTTCCGCGGGCATCGGCTGCCCGGCGGAGGAAAGGCTCAAACACAGGCTGGGGAAAAGCACGCACCACCAGTTTTTGCCCTCGCCCTCCCCCAATACGATGCGCAGCGCCTTGTATTCTCCCGCCGGTACCAAAACGTTCCCATACCACCTGTCGGGAAAGGGAAATATGCCCACCTGGGCCGATACTTTTCCCAAAAAGCCTTCTTCCTTGGCGGCGGATATGGCCGCGTCCTCCAGGGCCTGCCTGTTTTGCTCAAGATAGTCCATCATATCCCCCGCGGTTTCCTGCCGGGAAAGGGCATCCCGCCAGGCCGCGAGCACCTTGTCCCGCACGCACAGCTTGATGCGCTGATTTTCATCATCGTCCCCCGCCGCCACTACGTGCAGGCGGATGATGTCCCCCGTCTCCAAAGCCTCCTGCAATTTCATTTCCTCGGTCTGGGCAAAGGCCGTGCGGCCCAGCAGAAGCAATGCCGCCAAAGCACATAAAAACACCCTGCGCATGCAGTATCCCCCTTAACGGTTTCTGCATACAGGGTGTCCAACAGCCGTATATTCTATGTATGGTCACTCCTGGAAAATAAGCCCTTCCAGGCAGGTGTGGGTCATAAAGCAGGCCGGCCACCGCCTTTTCAAAGCGCCCAGCGCCGAGCGGGCATGCACGGCGCTGGCGAACACGCCGTACACCGCGGAGCCGCTGCCCGTCATCATGGCCTGCCGGGCCCCCGCAAAGCGCAGCGCCTGCACCGCGCTGCGGATCTCCGGGCGCAGCGTTTCGCTGGTAGGCTGCAGCGCATTGCCCATAGCCCGGCAAAGGGCATTCAGGTCACCCTGCTCAAGGGCCAGGATGGCCGCTTGCGTATCCGGCCTGGAGGATTCGGGGATCTGCTCCCATTCCAGGGTGGTGAATACCTTTTTGGTGCCCAGGCCCCGGCAGGGCTGCACCACCACCAGCCAGAACTGCCGCGCGCAGGGAAGCGGTTCCAATACTTCCCCGATGCCCCTGGCGCGCATCAGGCCGCCCTGCAAACAAAAGGGCACATCCGCCCCTGCCGCAAGCCCTATTTTCTGCAATGCCTTCAAGGGCAGCGCAAGCCCCCAGAGCTTATTCAGCCCCGCCAGCACCGCCGCGGCATCCGCGCTGCCCCCGCCCATGCCGGCCCCGATGGGAATGTTCTTTTGCAGGTAAATGTCCGCGCCCTTTTCGCATCCCGTGGCCTCCTTCAGCGCCTTGGCGGCCTTCAATACCAGGTTGTCCTCCGTATCCGGCACCCTGGCCCCCTGGGACAGGCGCAGCGTCAGCGCTTCGCCGGGCGCAAGGGTGACGGTATCGCAAAGCGCCACGGACTGCAAAAGCATATCCAACTGATGGTACCCATCCGGCTGCCTGCCCAATACATCAAGGGTCCAATTGATCTTTGCCCGGGCCATCACCTGCATGTCCATCTACCCCCTGGGTGAGATTATAGCAGACGGGGCAGCGCCCATCAAGAAAATAACAATCGTTTTCATTCCCGGGCCCTTCATGGTATAATGATACTATCCATAGGAAAGGGGATGATGCCATGCGTTCACCTTCCATCCCCGTGCTATTATCCGTCACCGGGCAAAGCCAGCAGGAGGGTCAGCAGGAGGAGCGGATCCACCTGGTCACCACCGGACACCTGAACAAGACGGAGCGGGGATTTTCCCTGCATTATGAAGAGACACAGCCCGACAGCGGCGAGACCAGCCACATCACCCTGGATATGGAAAGGGGAAGCGTTACCATGGTCAGGGACGGCTCCTACGCCACCAGCATGGTGTTTGAAAAGGGGCGCCGCTTTCAGGGCAATTACCGTACCCCCATGGGCGATCTGGAAATGGGGATCTACGCCACCAAAGTACAATACTCCGCCAACGAGGAAAAGGGCGATGTGTCGCTGCAATATCAGCTTGACCTGCAGGGCCAGTTTGTGGCCATGCATGAATTAAAGGTTCTTTTCGTGCGTCAGGATGCGCCCTCATGACAGACTTGATACATGCCCTGCGCCGGGAGGCCAATACCCTTTTTGAAAAGGCGGGCTTCCAAGGCCGCCCGCCTTTTTTGCGCCGGGCCCAAAGCGATGATTTTCTTTTGTGCAGCGACGCGCCAAAAAGGCTTTCCGATGCTGCTGGGGGGGCGCGGCTTTTCCGGGCGGCCGGGCTGATCCCGGCGCAAAGGGGTGGGCTGTGGTTGCTGGATGCGCGAAAAGCGGATTACGGACGGCTTGACGCTTCCCTGCCCATGGACATGCCTATAAGGCCGTCGGAGGAAAAATACCTGAACCTTTGGTCGCTGTGCCGGATGCTGTATGAGCATCCCGGCGATACAGCCTGCCAGCCCTTATGGGCTGTGCGCCACGTGGCCAAGGCCGTTGAGGCGGGGGAAGCTTCCATTCTTTCTTTGGCCGATTACCTTCCGCCCTATCTGGCGGAGCTTTTGCGAAAAAAAGAGCCCCTGCCGGCTTTGGCAGGGAAGCTGCTGGCCGAGTGGCTGAACCGGAAGATGCGGGAGGAGAGAGGACAATGATCATCACCTATTACGGGCACGCGCTGTTCACCCTGGAAGCGGCGGACGGACACACCCTTGTTACCGACCCCTACGACGCGTCCGTAGGCTACCCCATGGGCCGGCTGCAGGGGGAAGCGGTCACCGTCAGCCATGAGCATCATGACCACAACAATATATCGCTGGTGGAAGGGAACCCCATCGTATTAAGGAGCGAGGGTGCGTTCGACCCTCTGCCCGGCATGCGCGTGACGGGCTTTCCCTCCTTCCACGATGAGGAGCAGGGCGCCCGCCGCGGCAGGAACATGATATTCCTGATAGAGATGGATGGCCTTCGGCTGCTGCACCTGGGCGATCTGGGCCACAGCCTTCAGCCGGCGGACATAGATGCCCTGGGCCGGGTGGATGTTGTAATGGTGCCGGTAGGGGGCTACTACACTATCGACGCCCGTCAGGCGGTGCATTTGTGCCGCGCGCTTGGGCCCCGGATCATCCTCCCCATGCATTACCGCACCGCCGCAAGCGGCAGGCTGCCCATCGCCCCGGTGGAGGATTTTTTGAAGGCGCTGGATGTGTATCCAACCCCCATGCCGCTTTTGCGCGTTACCAGGGAAGACCTGTCCCAGCAACCCCGGGTGGCGCTGCTTACGCCGCGTTCCCTGCCCGTGTCGTTCGGAAACTGAGGGGCTTTGGCAGCCGCCGGAAATCTCCTTCCGGCGGGGGAATTTTTCCTTGACATGTTCCTACACAGCTATTACAATATACGCATTGTGTTTTTGCATTGGCCGGCAGCGTCCGCTGGACCGGCGTTTCATTTTGCGTAAAAGGAGCGTCCCTTATGGCTACGAAATTCGTCTTCGTCACCGGCGGCGTCGTATCCTCCCTGGGTAAAGGCATCACCACCGCTTCCCTGGGCCGCCTGCTAAAGGCCCGTGGGTTCAAGGTGTCCCTTCAGAAAATGGATCCCTATTATAATGTGGACCCGGGCCTTTTGAGCCCCCTGCAGCATGGCGAAGCCTTTATTACCGACAATGGCGTGGCCGCCGACCTGGACCTTGGCCATTATGAGCGCTTTACGGATGTGCTCCTTACGGGGGAGGCCAGCGTCACCACCGGCAAAATCCACAAGCTGGTGATGGAGCGTGAGCTGCGCGGCGATTACAAGGGCGGCACCGTGCAGGTGGTGCCCCATGTGACCAACGAGATCAAGCAGGCCATCCGGGGCGCCGCCCAAAACAGCGGCGCGGATATCGCGCTGGTGGAGATCGGCGGCACGGTGGGCGATATGGAATCCGCCCCCTTCCTGGAGGCCATCCGGCAGATGCGCTGGGATTTGGGCGATCAGGATAGCTGCTTTATCCACGTGACGCTGCTTCCCTACATCTCGGTGGCGGGGGAGCTGAAAACAAAGCCCACCCAGCACTCGGTGAAAAGCCTCCGGGCCATCGGCATCCAGCCGGATGTGATCGTATGCCGCACGGAAAAACGCATTACCAGGGAAGCCAAGGAAAAGATCGCGCTGTTTTGCAATGTGAAGGCCACCCATGTGGTGCAAAACGTGGATGTGGCCTCCCTGTATGAAGTGCCGCTGATGATGGAGGAGGAGGGCCTGGCCGATATCGTCTGCGAGCAGTTGGGGCTTGACCATCCCGTCTGCGACATGAGCGGCTGGGAGGCCATGCTGGAGCGCTCCCGCCATCCCGAATCCCAGGTGAAGGTGGCGCTGGTGGGCAAGTATGTGGCGCTCCGCGACGCCTATCTGTCCGTGGCGGAGGCCCTCACCCACGCCGGGATCGCATGGAAAACCGCCGTGACCATCGAGTGGATCAACTCCGAGGACATTACGGATGAAAACGCCGCCGGGATGCTTGGCGGGTTTGACGGTATCATCGTTCCCGGCGGCTACGGCGACCGGGGCACTGACGGCATGATCGCCGCAGCCGCCTACGCCAGGCAGCAGCGCGTGCCCTTCCTGGCCATCGGCTTTGGCATGCAGTTGGCGGTGGTGGAAGCCTGCCGGAATCTGCTGCAGCTTTCAAGCGCCAATTCCGCCGAAGTGGACCCGCAGACGCCCCATCCCGTGGTGTACATTCCTGAAAGCAGGCTGTTGAAAAACGGGAACCGCAGCGCCGCCCGCATGGGAGCCGGCACCGTGCTTTTGCAGGACGGGCTGGTCCGTTCCCTTTACGGCAGTGATACGGTCAGGGAGCGCCACGGCAACCGCTACGAGGTGGCCCCCATCTATGTGGGCGCGCTGGCGGAAAAGGGATACCTGTGCACAGGCCGGTGCGAGGAGGAAGGATACCCGGAGGTCTTTGAGGTAAAGGGCCATCCCTTCTACGCGGCGGTTTTATACCATCCTGAGTTCCTATCCCGCCCGGACCGGGCCCACCCCCTGTTTACAGGCTTCATCCGCGCCGCGATGGAAAAATAATTGCGCCAAGAAAGACCCCCGCTGCCTTATGAAGGCATCGGGGGTCTTTCTTGGTCCTTGCTATTGAATGGCGTCAATCTTTGTTTTCAGCTCGGTGAGCAGCGTCAATAGCTGCGTTTGCGGTTCCTTTGTCTGCTGCCCTGTTTGAAGCCTGGCATCGAACGTGTCGATCACCGTATAAATGGTATCAAACATGCTCACATCCACCGCCTGCTGGCTGTTCCCCCTCAGGCCCACGTGGATCTGCTGCAGGGTTTGCATGGCGTATACATGCTGCCTGAGCTTCCCCAGCAGGTTGGCTGTGTTGGACCCCCCCGTGCGGGACAGGTTGTTCACCTG
>JAEWWY010000400.1 GCA_023458835.1 Bacillota bacterium | reverse complement strand
TTTTTTGCCAGTTCATATTGTTCCTGCAAGGTTTTCGCCATGTGATGGTTCATCCTTTCCTGGTATGGGGCACAATGCATCCGTGTTGTCAAAGGGGTGCATCGGCCTTTTGATGCGGTCGAAGGGCAGATTTGCAAAGTTGGCGCTGCTGGCCCCCGGCGCGTCGATGAGATAAGCCTTTTCATACATGCCCGCGTACGCCGCCCGGAAGGCCGCCGGGGATTTCACCACCACGACGCGGGCGTCCATGGGCTCCAGCCCAAGGGAGCGGTACAAGGACGGGTCCCAGTTGTTGGCGCTCCTTTCCATGAGCACAATGTATATTTCCCCCGCCTGCACAACGGCGGTCCGGCCCATGTGGCACCAGTTGCCGGTGGACTGCGGGCCTTTTAAGACAAAGCTTCCGTCGCTTAAGGTTTTCACCCGTCCCGTCACCTGCACCGGCATATGGCGGGCACGGTCTATGCTGCCGCCCACGAAAAAGCTGCCTTCGTTGCCGATGCCCACATCGATGGCCGCCTGCACCGCCGGCGCGTCCACAATGGTCAGGCAGGCCTTTTGGGAAAACTTCTGCAAAAGCAGCTCCCTAAGGATGGCCGGGCTGTCCCCCGGGGAACCGGAGCCGGTGCCGTCGGCGGAATCGGCAAAGATCACCGGCCTGCCGGGCGGTTCCGCCATCGCGTTTTTCACGGCCTGGTCAAGGGGCATCAATTCAAGGCGGAAATCGTGGCGCAGGCCCCAGTACACATGGGCCAGGCTGTCGGCAAGGGATTGCGCTGCCGCCGCATCCGAATCCGTCATCACCAGGCAGGCGCAGCCGGTATCCTCCACATTCAGCCAGGACTGGACCTGAAAGACCGATGCGGACAGAACGCCCGGGCGGCCTTCGATCCCAGCGGCGGCTTCCATCACGGCCTTCATGGGGAATTCACCGGTTTGGGCGGCCTCCGCGTTTAGGATCATGGGCAGCTTGCGCATGCGCATCACCGGGCGGCATTTGCCCGAAAGCGTTTGCAGCGCGAGCTTCGCGGCCCTGCAGCCCGTTTCAAAAAGGTCGATGTGAGGATAGGTTTTGTACCCGGCCAGGATGTCCGCGTTGTCCAGCATCCGCTGTGTGAGGTTGGCGTGGGAATCCAGCGTGGCGGCAATGAGAACGCCGCTTCCAAGCCGTTCCCGCAGCGCCTGAAGGAAGTGCCCCGTGCCGTCGGGATGGCTTTGCAAAAGCATGGCCCCGTGCAAGCATAACAGCAGGCAGTCGGCCCCGCCGGCCTTTTCCACCGCCGCGAAGATTTCCGACAGCACAAAGCTGCATACCTCATCGGTAACAGGGCCGCAGCTTACGCAGCCTGCCGCAACAGCGGGAACGATGTCCGCCCCGGCGCCCCTGAGGGTGTGAATGAACCCGCCAAGCTCGGTGGCGGTGTTTTCAAAGGCCGGCAGCAGGGCGTTTGCGCCTATCAGACAGTTGCCTTTGAATTTTTCCATATCGCCGGGGATGGGCGAAAAGGAATTGCTCTCCTGCTGGAACTGGGCCAAAATACATTTCATACCGGTTTCCTCACGGCCACCGGATGACGGCCTTGATCAGCCCGGGGACCCGCGCCTTTAAAAGGGCAAAGGCTTCCTCCGCCTGTTCCGGCGCAAAGGTATGGGTGAGAAAAGGATCAAGGATGACCTTTCCCCGGGCCACCAGCTCCACCGCCTGGGGGAAGGTCTGCCACGGCCCCGCGCCGGAGAGGACGGCGTGGTCCTTCAAAACCAGCTTGAGCAGGTCGAAACGTTCCAGGGGCTGGGAGGAAACGCCGTAAACCACAATGGTACCCGCCGTGCGCGTCATGTCCTGGATGGCTGGGAAGGCTTTGGCACTGCCGGAGGCCTCGAAGGCGATGTCCGCCCCGCGGCCGCCGGTTTCCCGCAGCACCAGGTCCAGGGCATCCTCCCGAAGGATGTTGACGGTGATGTCGGCGCCCAGCTTTCTGCCCAGCGCCAGCCGCTCGTCCTTTGTGCCGGTAAGGATGACCCTTGCGCCGCGGCTTTTGCAAAGCTGCACAAAGCACAGGCCGCCGATGCCCGGGCCGCTGATGACCACGGTATCTCCGGGGCTTGGAACCGCCTTGCGGAACGCCGTCAGCACGCAGGCGAAGGGCTCCAGGAAGGCGGCCATTTCAAAGGGAACGCCCTCCGGGATGGGCACGGCGTTTTTGGCCGGCACGCACACATATTCCTGCAGGCCGCCGTCGGTGCTGCCGCCGATCAGGCGGCCGTGCTCGCAGCCCAGCACGCCTTTTTTGCAGTAAAAGCACTCGCCGCAGGAGACGACGGGATTGATGACCACCCGCTGGCCGGACGCAAGCCCTGTGACCCCGGCACCCATCTGGCAGACGGTGCCGCTGATTTCATGGCCCAGCACCCTGGGCGGCTGCCAGTCCGGTTCGTGCCTGTGCCCTTGCAAGACGTCCAGGTCCGTCTGGCACAGGCCGGTGGCCGCCACCTTTAAAAGGATCTGCCCCGGGCCGGGGGACGGAATCTCCCGCTCCCGCATTTCCAGCCTGTTTACATCTACCGCAACAATCGCTTTCATGCTCGTTTCCCCATTTCCCGCATCACGTGGCTGAAGAGGATATTGGCGATGGTTTCCATGCCGGTGTCCGAGGGGTGCGCCCGCACGCCCTCGTGCTCAAACTTGTCAAGGGCCTTGTTTTCGTCGTTGAACCACAGCGCCGACAAATCGGCCAGGGGGTATCCGTGCATCCGGGCCACCGCTTCGATCTGGTGGTTGACCACCGGATGTTCGCCAAAGCCGTTGGAGCAGACCACCAGCGCCTTGCGCTCGGGATCCAGAAAGCGGATAAGTTCGTTATAATAGCTTCCGAAAACCCTGGCGGCCGCCTCTTTTTCGTCCACGTTTTCCGTGACCCGCAGGATGATGATGGTAGCGTCAAACTCCCGCTGCTCCCGCAGCTCTTCCAAATCACGCTCCCAGAAGGAGCGTTCCCAGCCGGCGATGTTTTTGACGTGGTACTCGGCAGGGATGCCCGCCTTTTCAAAGGAGCGCATCATGACGTGTACGTAATCTTTTTCCTCACAGCTTGCCGCCATACCCCAATCCCCGTGCCAGCCGATGTCGGGGGCGGGGGCATGCCGCGTGATGCTGTTGCCGATAAACAGTACCCTTTGCTTCTCCATAGGTTTCACTCCCGGTTGCTTGATAGGTTCTTACAGCCTGTTCCATTCACATGTTTCAAACCCCAGGCGGAATATTTCGTTGGGATTGTTGAAAAACCAGTCGCAGGCGATTTCCATGGCATCGTCCATGCTCAGGTATCCGCTCTCCACCAGGGCGGACAGCGCCCGGGCCACGTTATCCCGGGCCTGGCATAAAAAGCCTATGGTGCTTTCGATCATGCAGCAGTCGCCGCCGAAGGCCAGCAGCTTGCAGTGGGGAACGGTCATCACGGCGCGCCTCATCAGCTCGACGCAGTACTCCGGATCAATGGCCTGCGCCCAGCATAGGTCCATGGAAACGTTCGGGTAATTCTTTGCCAGGAAAAGGTACTCGCCCATGTAGGGCCAGTTTCCGTGGAAGAGGTCAAAATGGACGTCCGGGTAATCGTTGATCAGGGAGGTGAGGTGCACGGCGTTGGTTTTGGTGATTTCATTGTAGCGCTTGGCCATATGCCCGGTGTGTACCTGCACCGGCAGCTTGTATTTGCCGGCCAATGACATGGCATAGCGCATGATCCAGTTACTCAGCCGGATGGCATCCTCCCGGCAGAGCCTGCCCTCGGCCAGCAGCTTTTTGTAAACAGCCTCGGCCTCGTGCTTGGGCACCACGTCGTAGCGGATGATACGCCTGTAGGCGGATTGATCCTTGAAGCAGACGACGCCGGCCTTCACGCTCTGCTCCACCTGGTGTTCCAAGGCCGCCGCGAAGGCGTCCAGATTCTGCACCGGCATGCCCGTAAACCCCGCCAGCATATCCGGGATGGCTTTGCCCTCATACAGAAAATTGTGGTATGCGGCCAGTTGGAAGGCGAAGCGGCAGTAGGAGGAATATTCCTCCGCCTTGCCGGTTTTTGCAAACCGGTCGATAGTTGCCGGGTTGCAGGTATCAATGATTTTGGCGCGGATCTTGTATTTTTCCATCATGTCGCCGTAGAAACGGTTGTCCCGCTCCCCCATGCGCCGCTGCAGCGCCTGCATAGAGGCTTTGTCGATGACGTCCACGCCCCAGCACTCCCGGAGGCCTCGGACATTTCCTTTCAGATAGCCCGTATGGCGGCATTTGGCGTAGGCCTTGCTGAACGCCTCGTAATACGCACCGAATTGGTTCTCAGGGGTGATGGGAAGGTTTTTGAAGGTTTCGGCGGCCTCCGGCGACACGGTGCCCAGGTCGTCGTTTGTGTAAAAAGTGGTATGCACCATGGCCATGGCTTCCACCGGCCCCGTATCGGTACCGGAAAAGTAGTGCTCGTGGGTGTCGATGACAGGTACCTTGTCCAGGTAGGCCCGCAGGGTATGGTAGGTTTGGCTCAGCGGCACGGAACCCCCTCCTTGATTGCATACACAGCCGGCTTCCTCACAGCTTGTTCCATTCGCATGCTTCATACC
>JAEWWY010000399.1 GCA_023458835.1 Bacillota bacterium | reverse complement strand
AGGATGATCTCCGGGTGCTCCGTCAGGCCGATCCAGCGCATGGGGTCCGTATTCTGGTCCATATAGGCGTTGGTGGCACGCACATGCATATCCGGTATCGTGAGCAGGCCGCTCCCCATGGGCGGCGCGTGGGTGAGCATCACAACGGGGACGCCGGGGCGTTCAGACAGCTTTTCCTTGATCCAGGCAAAGCGTTCGGTGCCTACATGGCATTCGTTTTTGGAGTACGGCGGCTCCATATCCCAGGAGTCCAGGCTGATGCCGAAAACCCGAAAGCTTTCGTACTCGGCAACAAAGTAAGTATCCTCCACGTGAAAGCATTGCCGGGCTTTGCTCTCCATCGTACCGCGGGGCAGCAGGCCGCGGCCTATTTCCTGCTGCAGGTCATGGTTGCCCAGCAGCGGCCGGACCGGCACGCCGGTTTTCTTCAGAAAGCTGCCGGCAGTTTGAATGGCATCCGGGCTGCCCAGGCAGGCGTTTTCACCAAAGTCACCCATGGCGACCACAAGGTCAGGCTTTATGTTCCGAATGTCCTCCATGGCACGTTCCGTCATGGCCGGCGGTGTATTTTCCAATTGAAAATCGCCGACGATTGCAATTCGCACGTATGATCAGGCCACACTTTCCTTACCCTTTGACGCCGCTCACCACAATCCCCTGGATAAAGTATTTCTGGGCGGCAATAAACAAAAGCAAAATCGGAGAAACCACCAGGATGGAAGCAGCCATCAGCATGCCCCATTGGGTACCGTATTGACCATTGAAAAAGCTTAATCCCAGTGTGACGGTATAATGGTCCATGCTGGACAGATAGATCAGCGGCTCTAGCAGGTCATTCCAGCAGCCCTGGACGGTGAAAATAACAATAGCCATGGCGGCCGTCATGCTCTGTGGGAAGATGATGCGCCACAGCGTCTGAAAATGACTGCACCCGTCAATGGTGGCCGCCTCATCCATCTCCCGCGGGATGGTCATCATATATTGGCGCAAAAGGAAAACACAGTAAGGCGTGGAGAACCAGTGAGGCAGGATCAGCGGCAGATAGGAATCCAGCCATCGGATAGAACGGTAAATGATAAAACGCGGCACGATGATGACCTCAATGGGGATGATCATGGTCATGACCACCACAAAGAACAGAGCGTTGCGCCCCCTCCAGCGCAGGCGGGAAAACGCAAATGCCACCAGATAGCAGGAGAGCACGGCCCCTATCGTGCTCAGAATGGTAATGAAAACGGTATTCAGGAAAAACCGGCCAAAGGGCAGGCCGGAAAACGTCATGGCATTAGGGAAGTTTTCCCACCGGGCCGGGCTGGGTAAAAAGGAAGGCGGCCAGCGGAAAATCTGCTGGTTATCCTTGAGCGAGGTAGAAAGCAGCCATGCGATGGGAACCATCAATACAAGCCCGCCCAGCAGCAGCAAAAAATAGGTTGTTAAATCGCCAAGGAGGCGGCCCTGCCGTTTCGTAAGCTTCAAAACCCATCGCCTCCTTCGCTGTATACCCAGTATCTTGACGTGCGGAAAAGTATAAAGGTCGCAGCCGTCATGATCAGAAACAGCAGCCAGGACAGCGCCGAAGCATAGCCCATGCGGAAGTTCTGAAAGGCGCTCTGGTATAGATACAGCATGTAAAACAGGCTTGCCTTGTTGGGTCCGCCTCCCGTCATCACATAAGCGTTTGTAAACGTGCGGAAAGCGCTGATCAGGCCCGTGATCAGGTTTAGGAACAAAATGGGCGTCATCATGGGCAGGGTGATATGAAACACGCTGCGCCAGGCCGGACAGCCGTCTATCTTTGCCGATTCGTACAGCGCCGTAGGAATGTTCTGAAGGCCGGCGAGGTTGACCACCATGGTCCGCCCTACGCCCCACAGGGATACCAGCACAAGGCTGGGGATGACAAGGTCGGGATTGTTGAGCCATTCCACCTTGCCTGCCGGATATATCATGTTTATTACATAATTGAGGATGCCAAAATCAGGGTTGAACACCTGGCGCCACAAAAGGCCCACAGCCACACCGTTCAATATGCTTGGCAGATAATATACAGTTCGGAAAAAGGATTGGCCGCGGATGTCGCGGTTTAACAAAAGCGCTAGCGAAAAACCCGATACCAGCGTAAGCGGTACGGAAAATATCGTATAGTATAATGTAATCAGCAGGGATTTGCCCACCAGCGGATCGCTGAACAGCTTGATATAGTTTTTCAGCCCGGCCATTTTGGGCTTGGAAAGCAGGCTGTAATCCATAAAGCTTGTAACGAGGGATACCATTAAAGGTATGAGCAGAAAAAAGCAAAAGCCGACCAGCCACGGCAAAGCCATCAACCATCCTGCAGCCGTCTCCCGCCGTGAAAGCCGAAGACGCTTGGGAGCCTTGTAAGACGGGGAAAGTGCCATACCTATCCATCCTTTGGCAGGCGCCGCGGGAAAGGATTCTTTCCCGCGGCGGTCCATGCATTAATTCTCCATATTCTCCTTGATGATCCCGTTCATCTCATCCTGGGCAAGCGCCAAGGCTTCTTGCGGGGTATTGACGCTGTTATAGGTGTTGGTCAGCGCGTTGGTAAATACGGAGAGGAACTGTTGGTAAGGCAGGTATTCGGAGAAGGCCAGGGGTTTGGTATAGGAAAGCGCGCGCTCGAAAGCTTTGATATTCTCCGGCGACTTGCCCTCAAAGTAGGGGCTTTGCACGGAGATGGTCGCGGGGATATACACGCCCTTTTCGCTGAACAGGCCCTGCATCGGCGCGCTGGCCAGAAAGCTGACAAGGGTCAACGCCGCTTCTTTATGCTTGGTATTGGGTCCGACAATATAGCCCAGCACGTTGGAGGATGCATAGCGCAAGCCTGTGGCGGGATTCTTGGGCATTTCCGCCACATCCCATTTGAAGTCGGTGATTCCCCTGAAGGCCGCCAGGTTTGCGCAATTGATGCTCATCATGGCGATCTTACCGGAGAAGAACAGGTCGGTGGCCGTCTGGGACTGTGTGAAGGCAAGCGTCGGCGATACCTTGTCAGTGTTCATAAGGGTATTGAGAAATTCCAGTGCGGAAGTCCCCTGCCCGTTGGCAAAAATCGCTTCCGTTCCGTCTTCGTTGAACAGCTCGGTGCCTGTGGCCCAAATGTATTCCAGCGTAGGCATGCGGTTGGCCGGGATATAGTACCCGTACTGCGTTGTCTCCTCACCCTCGCGGATGGTCAGCTTCCGGGCCAGCTCCTGCAGGTCATCCCACGTCCATGTCTCTTCGATTTCGGAGGGAAGGGACAGTCCGGCCTTTTCGAAAAGATCCTTGTTGAAGATGATGCCGGTGGATTCCACAGACAGCGGCACGCCCATCTGCCTGCCGTGGTATTGGTACGTAGATACAGCATTGGGGATCATACCCGCGAAATCTTCCTGCATCAAGGGATAGCTGGCAAGGTCGTCGGTGAAGTCCAGGCATTGCCCGGCCCTGGCGTAGGCGTCAAAATTGGCGCGGGTCATGATGTAGATATCGGGGCCTGCGCCGCCGGCGATGGCGATGGGCATCTTTGTCCAGTAATCATCATAGGACAGGATTTCAAACTTGACGTTGATATTGGGGTAGATCTTGGCGAATTCGGCCAGTTGCGCTTCCATGACCTCCTTGATTTCCACAGTCCACGTCTGGAAAACAAGGTCCGCCTTCGTGTCGGCAGGAAGCTCGGCCAGGGCTGGAACCGTGCCCAAGGTCAACAGGACGGCCAGCAGGATGACAAGGAATCGCTTCATTCGGGAAAACCTCCTTTTTATTTCATGCTGCGTAATACTGGTGCAGCAGGAATTCATGGTTTCATCAAAACGTAGCTGCAACCCCGGTCAGGCCATGTGATACGGCCCCCAAACACCGTCTGTGCCGCCTTTATGCACTCGGGCCGCTCAACCGTTGTGCCGTGCATCAAAACAAGGTGCGGCACATCCGCCTCCCTGGCCACGCGGGCGGCATCCAATGCGCCGGAATGCAGGTATCTGGCATTTTGGACAGGGTCGGCCTCTATGGGGCCCAGGGAGCACTCATGCAAAAGGATGTCGCTGCCGGCAAAAAACGCACCCAAGGCAGGCTGGTATGCGGTATCGCCGGAAAAACCCACCGTAATGCCGTTTTGCTTGTCCACATATTTGCAGCACAAGCCCTGCACCGGATGGAGAGAGGCAGCCGTCTCCAGGCGGAAGTCCGGCGTTTCAAACACCTCTCCCGGCGAAAGGGGAACCACCTTGGGCAAGGCTGCATCAGGATAGAAGCGTTCCATCTGCAAAAAATCCGCCGTAAGCCTGAGTACCCGTTCCACATCCTCACACGGGCCCAGAACGGTCAGATGGCTTAAGTCCCCTTTCAGGCCCAGATGATAAAAAAGCAGCGATGGCAGGGAAAGGTAATGGTCATGGTGCAGATGGGTCAGCATCAAATACGGAACATCCACAGGATCAATGCCCATGCTGCGCAGGTTCTCCACCCCGCACCAGCCTGTATCCACCATCAGGCGACGGTCTATGACAAAGCTTGCCGTATCGTTGCCCAAATCCGCCCGGCAACTGGATGTGCCCAGAAATTCCAGCATGGTTTGTTGTTTCATTTTTGCTCCTCCTTGACTGGCTGATCCTATTATATACCACTGCTAGATCATTTTCAATCACATTTTGATTACTTTTGGTCATAATTTTGCAAGATTGCCGTATGTTTGTGAGAAGAAATACGCTTGACACGCCCGGTGATTCCATTTATGATTTTAGGGAAACAAACGGATGGAGCATATGGATATGAATGAACGGGATGAAGCCATTATCCGGCTGCTGCGGGTCCACCAATACATGACGGTTCAGGACCTATGCATGCAGGTGAACGCCTCCCCTGCCACCATACGGAGGGCGCTTACGCGCCTGGATGAATCGGGCCATCTGCAATACATCAACGGCGGGGCGCTGCTGCTGAAAACAGATGTAGGCGCCAAACCGGAAATGACGCCGCAAAAGCTGCGGATCGTGCATGCGGCGCTGGAATTGATCAAACCGCATGATACGCTGTTTCTGGATGCCGGTTCCACCAACAACCTGCTGGCGGACGCCTTGATTGCCATCGACAACATTTGCGTGGTCACCAACAGCATTTATATTGCCTACAAACTGTATACCGGAAACCCTACCATTGAAGTATACGTCTGCGGGGGCAATGTCGGCAGCGAGGGGCCCATGGCCGGGGTGGTGGGTTCGCTGGCGGAATCGCTGATCAGCAGCATGCGCGCCCATACATTTTTCATGGGCGCGTCTGGTGTGCATCCGGAGCACGGCATTACAGATCCGTACATGAACAGCGCTTCCCTGAAGCGCTCTATGATCGCAAACGCCCAGCAAATGGTGCTCTTGTGCGACCACACCAAGTTCGGTGCCGTATGCCGCGCCTTTGTGGCAACCCTTGGGCAAGTGGATACCCTGATTACGGACGCACTGCCCAGCGATGCCGTGCCGGCGGAAATGGTGAAGCTTGGCAGGAAAGTGATTCATGTTTGAATAACATACACCTGAGCGCAAGGGGGATCAAGAAATGTTTCCTTGATTCTCCTTGCTTTTTCATGGTATAATAACAGGTAGCATGTACAGCAAAAGTACGTGCGCCAAGGAGAAAAACATGCTGGAAATTTTCAAAAAAGTGCTGGGCGGGAGCAATGAGGCAGCCATCCGGCGGCTTCAAAAAACGGTGAACGCCATCGAGGCACTGGAAGAGAGCTGTAAAAAGCTTACCGATAGCCAGCTTCAAGCCAAAACGGCGGAGTTCAAGCAACGGCTGGCCGCCGGTTCCACGCTGGACGATATTCTCCCCGAAGCTTTCGCCACCGTCAGGGAAGCCGCCATCCGCACCATCGGCCAGCGCCATTACCGGGTGCAATTGCTGGGCGGCATCGTGCTCCACCAGGGCCGGATCGCCGAAATGAAGACAGGGGAAGGCAAAACGCTGCTGTCCACCCTGCCCGCCTACTTGAACGCCCTCACTGGCAACGGCGTACATATCGTGACGGTGAACGATTACCTGGCCAAGCGCGACAGCGAATGGATGGGTAAGATCTACCGCTTCCTGGGGCTCACGGTAGGGCTGATCATCCACGACCTGAACAACGATCAGCGCCGGGCCGCCTACGCCTGCGATATCACCTACGGCACCAACAATGAGCTGGGCTTTGACTACCTGCGCGACAACATGGTCATTTTCCAGAAGGACATGGTGCAAAGGGGGCACCCCTTCGCCGTCGTGGACGAAGTGGACTCCATTCTGATCGACGAGGCACGCACGCCGCTGATCATTTCCGGCCAGGGCGACAAGTCCACCGACATGTATGAGAAGGCCGACCGCTTTGTGGCCCGGCTGCGCAACGAAACGGATTATTCCATTGATGAAAAGCTGAAAGCCGTGACCCTCACAGAGGAAGGCACCCGCAAAACCGAGCAGGCCTTCTCGGTGGACAACCTGTCCGATGTGGAAAATACCGAGCTTAACCATCACGTGCTCCAGGCGCTGAAGGCCCATGTCCTCATGAAGCGGGATGTGGACTACGTGGTGCAAAACGGCGAGGTCGTCATCGTGGACGAGTTCACCGGCCGCCTCATGGTGGGCCGCCGTTATTCCGACGGGCTGCACCAGGCCATTGAGGCCAAGGAACGGGTAAAGGTGGAGCGGGAAAGCAAGACCCTGGCCACCATCACCTTTCAAAACTATTTCCGCATGTATAAGAAGCTTTCCGGCATGACGGGTACCGCAAAGACCGAGGAGGACGAGTTCCAGAGCATCTACAGCCTGGACGTGGTCCAAATCCCCACCAACAAGGAAATGATCCGCAAGGATCTGAACGATTTGGTCTATAAGTCGAAGCAGGGCAAGTTCAAGGCCGTGGTGGAGGAGATCGTTGCCCGCAACAAAACAGGCCAGCCGGTATTGGTGGGCACCGTATCGGTGGAAACCAGCGAGATGCTCAGCCGCATGCTGGAGCTTCGTGGCGTGCAGCACGAGGTATTAAACGCCAAGCACCATCAAAAGGAAGCAGAGATCGTGGCCCAGGCCGGCCATTTCGGGGCCGTCACCATCGCCACCAACATGGCGGGCCGCGGTACCGACATCCTGCTGGGCGGCAACCCGGATTATCTGGCCCGGCGGCAGATGCGCCAGGAGGAAGTCCTCCCCGAGCTCATCGAGGAAGCCATCGGCCACAACGAAAACGTGCCCCAGGAAGTATTGGATGCCAGGGCGCGCTACAATGAGCTTTTCCAGAATTTCAAGAAGACCACCGACGTGGAGCATGACCGGGTGGTGGCGGTGGGCGGTCTGCATATCATCGGCACCGAGCGCCATGAAAGCCGCCGCATCGATAACCAGTTGCGCGGCCGGGCCGGCCGCCAGGGCGATCCCGGTTCCACCCAGTTCTTCATTTCCCTGGAAGACGATGTAATGCGCCTGTTCGGTTCCGAGCGCATCGCCCCCCTGGTGGAACGGCTGGGCATGAACGACGAGCAGCCCATGGAAGCGGGGCTCTTGACAAAGCAGATCGAAAGCGCGCAAAAGCGCATCGAGGGCCGGAACTTTGACATCCGCCGCCATGTTTTGCAGTTTGACGATGTCATGATCCAGCAGCGGGAGATCATTTACGGCCAGCGCCGCCAGGTGCTCCAGGGCGCCAATATGCGGGATTATATCCAAAAGCTCATCAAGGACCTGATCCATTCGGTGGTGGCCCGCCATTGCGCCGGAGAAAGCTCCGTGGATTGGGATATTGAAAGCGTGAGCGATTACTTGGAAAAGCTGTGCCTGAAAAAAGGCACCATCGCCGCCCACCGCCAGGAAATTGATACATGGGAAGCGGAGGAGTTTGAAGCCTTCCTGCAAAAGCAGGCCGAAGCGTTCTACATGGAGCGGGAAACCATGCTTTCCGAAATGGGCATCGACATGCGGGAATTCGAGCGGGTGGTGCTCCTTTCCGCTGTGGACGCGAGGTGGATGGATCATATCGATGCCATGGACCACCTGCGGGACGGCATCGGGCTTAGGGCTTACGGCCAGAAGGATCCTGTGACGGAGTACAAGCTGGAGAGCTTCGACATGTTTGAGGAGATGGTGCGCCTCATCCGGGAGGACACTGTGACCAGACTCTACCAAGCCCGGGTGCAAAAGGCCCCGGAGCGCCGCGCGGTAGCCACCCCCACCCAGGCGACCGGCGCCGACGCCAATACCATGCAGCAAAGAACATTGCCCGACGGCGGCAAGATCAGCCGCAACGCATTGTGCCCCTGTGGCAGCGGGAAGAAATACAAACACTGCCACGGCAAAGACGAGTAACCCTTTGAGGAATATAAAGGATGTGATGGCATGATCGAGTTGGACCAATTCCGGCAGGACCTGATTCAGATCCGTGAAAGCATTATGCAGGCAGGTGATGCACTTTAACATCGCCCGCATGAAGGAAGAAATCAGCGAGCTGGAAGAAGAAATGAATGCTCCGGACTTCTGGAACAATCTGGAGCGCTCCACCAAAGTAAATCAGCGCATCAGCGCGCTGAAAAGCAAGCTGGGCCATTATGATCATTTGAACAGCCAGGCTGACGACATCGAAGTGATGATGGAGCTGGCCTTGGAAGGAAACGACGAGGACCTGGTGACGGAAGCCGGCCAGGCCATCGAGGCCCTTCGCAAAGATGCCGACGCCCTGGAGCTGGAAACGCTGATGCGGGGCGAATACGATACCTGCAACGCCATCCTTTCCCTGCACGCCGGCGCCGGCGGCACCGAGGCCCAGGACTGGACGCAGATGCTCTACCGCATGTACATGCGCTACTGCGAGATCATGGGCTTCAAGGTAAAGCTGCTGGACCTTTTGGACGGCGACGAAGCCGGCATCAAAAGCGTCACCTTCGAGGTGGACGGCGACAATGCCTACGGTTTTTTGCGGGGCGAAAAGGGCGTGCACCGGCTGGTGCGCATCAGCCCCTTTGATAGTAACGCCCGGCGCCACACCTCCTTCTCCTCCCTGGACGTGGCGCCCATGCTGGAGGACGACGGTGCTTTTGTCATCAATATGGAGGAAGTACGTATCGATACCTACCGGGCCAGCGGCGCGGGCGGCCAGCACGTAAACCGTACCGATTCCGCCGTGCGCATGACCCATATCCCCACCAATACCGTCGTCCAGTGTCAGAACGAGCGCAGCCAGGTGCAAAACAAGGAAATGTGCCTAAAGATGCTGCGCAGCAAGCTTCTGGAACTCAGGGAGCGGGATAAGGAAGAAAAGATGGCGGATATCAAGGGCGAAATGAAAAAGATCGACTGGGGCAGTCAAATACGCAGCTACGTCTTCCAGCCCTACACCATGGTCAAGGATCATCGCACCGGCTTTGAATCCGGCAACGTGGATGACGTGATGAACGGCAACCTCTCCGGTTTTGTCACCGCGTATTTGAAGATGCAATAAAGAACGCCAGGGGGGGACTTTTTGAAAAAAGTCCCCCCTGGACCCCTTCAAAAACCTTATATTGGATATGAGTTCATGAAAAAGATATTGCAGGCCGCAGGATGTATACTGCTCTGCTTAACCCTTCTCCTCGGCCTCTTATGCGGAATCCTCCTCGCTGTAGCGGGAAACGCAGGCTATATGAATACCATGTTCCTGCGCCACGCCGATCCCGGCACCACCGGCGTGGATGTCCAGGAATACCCCGGCCTGGCCGAAAAGATCACGGCCTATCTTACCGGCCGGGGGGATACCTTTCAGGCCACATTATTTGTCCACGGGCAATTGAGGGAAGCCTTTTCGGAGAAGGAACTCCTTCACATGCAGGATGTGAGGAACCTCTTTTTCCTGTGCCGGTCCGTATTTTGGTTCTGCCTGTTGATTGCGGTTGTCTGCCTTGCGCTGGCGGTATTCCGTTTTCGCCCCATGCTCGCTTTGCTCTGCCGCAATTATATCCGCATCAGCCTGTTTATTGCCGCGCTGGGTATCGCCCTGGCCGTGTGGGCTGCGTTGGATTTTCATACGTTGTTTACTCTGTTCCACCACGCATTTTTCACAAATGACCTGTGGATTTTGAATCCCAGGCAGGACCTGCTGCTGCAATTGATGCCCACCTCATTCTTTATGGCATATGCGGCCCGCATCGGTTTATTCTCCCTGGCCGGCGCGGCGCTTTTTAACCTGGCCGCCATCCTGTACCTGAAAAAAGGAAACCGCAAGCATGACATATGAATCATCCTGCCGGGAAAAAGGGAACGCCCTCAAAGCAAAGGAATCGGTGCGGATCCTGGCCCTGGAAACCTCCTGCGATGAGACGGCGGCGGCCGTCGTGGAAAACGGGCGAAAAATCATCAGCAACGTTGTGTTTTCCCAAATCGACCTGCACACGCTGTATGGCGGTGTAGTACCGGAAATCGCCAGCCGCGCCCATGTAGACGCCTGCGACCGGGTGATCGACCAGGCCCTGAAGGAAGCGGGTATGGTCCTTCCCGAAATCGATGCCTTGGCTGTAACCTACGGCCCCGGCCTGGTGGGCGCGCTGCTGACAGGCGTTAGCTGCATGAAGGGCCTGGCCTATGCGGCAAACCTGCCTCTGATTCCCGTGAACCATATCGAGGGCCATGTCAGCGCCAATTATCTTTCCCACCCGGATTTGACGCCGCCGTTTTTGAGCCTTGTGGTCAGCGGCGGCCACAGCCACCTGATCCAGGTGAAGGAGTACGGCGTTTATCATCTGCTGGGCCAGACCCAGGACGACGCTGCCGGGGAGGCCTTCGACAAGGCGGCCCGGGTGCTGGATTTACCCTATCCCGGCGGACCGCGCCTGGACGCGCTGGCGGAGGAAGGTGATCCATCCGCCTTTCCGCTGCCCCGGCCCCGCCCCGAGGGGCGCTATGATTACAGCTTTTCAGGCCTGAAAACAGCCTTCATCAATGAAGCCCACAAACTGACCCAGCAGGGAAGGCCCCTGCCAAAGGCCGACATGGCAGCCGCCTTCCGGATGGCGGTGGTATCCTCCCTGTGCGAAAAGGCGCTGCTGGCCGCCAGGGAAACAAAGGCGACCGCCCTTGCGCTGGCCGGGGGCGTTTCCGCCAACAGCCTGCTTCGGCGTATGATGCAGGAACAGTGTAATAGCGCGGGCATTCCTCTGTATATGCCCAGGCTTTCCCTGTGCACGGACAACGCGGCCATGATCGCCGCCGCAGCCTATTACCGGCTGGTGCGGGGTGAAATGGCCGGCCTGTCGCTGAACGCCCAGCCGGCTCTGAGGCTGGTATAAGGTGCTGCTGTATTAGCAGCGGCACTTAAAGATAAACGGATGGTGTGCGCAGATGCATGTTCAGGAAGCCCGCGCCATTGCGCAAGAATGGGTGGAACAATATGGCTCCCGCTTCCCGGGGTACTGCGGCGCGTATCTGTCCGGCTCTTTTTTGCAGGCGTCAAAGGATGACGAC
>JAEWWY010000398.1 GCA_023458835.1 Bacillota bacterium | reverse complement strand
CATCCCGCAATTGCTGAAGCTCCATATTCCACGCCCTTTGGTAGATGGCCGAGGATATGACGGCGGCCTCCGTCAGCGCCCTGTCCCTTTCCGTATGGACGGCGGAAGTAAAGCTTTGCTCAATGATGATTCCCGTCCCAAGGCTCAGCAGCGGCAAAAATACCGCCAGCATCATCAGCAGCAGCCGGTGGCGAAGCTTCATGCCGTTTCCCTCCCCATAGGCGTAAAGCGGTAGCCGAATTTGTACACCGTTTCAATGCAGTCGGCATTCAGCTTGCGCCGAAGCCGCTGGATGTGCACATCCACGGTTCTTGTCTCGCCCACATAGTCGTATCCCCAGGCCATGCGCAAAAGCTGCTCCCGGCTTAAGGCAATGTTCCGCTGGGTGATCAATACCCGCAACAGATCATACTCCTGGGCGGTAAGGGGCAGGGGCTGCCCATCCATCATGGCTTGGCGGGCGCTGAAATCCACCCGCAGGCGCTTATCCTGATATGTTTCCTGCTGCTGCCCGGTCCTACGCAGCACCGCGTCGATGCGGGCCAGCACCTCCGCCGGCTCGAAAGGCTTTAATATATAGTCGTCGGCGCCCATTTGAAGCCCCCGCACCCGGTCGGAGACCGCCGTTTTGGCGGTCAGAAAGATCACCGGCACATTCAGGTCAAAGCACTTCCGGGCCAGGATAAACCCGTCCCGCCCCGGCAGCATGATGTCCAGAAGGGCGATATCCGCGCCTTTATCAAGCTCCGCTTCCGCGGTGTCCGCATCCTCCGCCATCAGCGCAGTGTGACCCACCAGGCATAAATGCATTTGAATCAGTTCCCGGATGGCCGCCTCATCGTCCACCACCAATACGCGCGCCATGAATCCCACATCCTTCCATACATGCCTATTGTAGCACAGACAGGCCATATATCGTGTAACAGTGTTGTAAACCGGCGCCGGGCCTTGCCCTTTTTTGGCCTTGGATATACAGCGGGAAGGGTGCGCCCCCGGCGTCTCCCGTGACAGGGCAACAAAAAATACCCTGCCCCTTCCCCCGCAGCCACGGGAAAGGGCAGGATACAGGCACATGATTTTGTCCTATAAAGTTTTTGGGGTGAGGTGCGGGGAGGGGATTTTTTCAAAAATTCCCCTTCCTGCCAGCCTTCCTTCGTTGTCCTACATCCTGAACCACACATAGGAGGTGCAGGTGAAAACATCATAAATGGTGAGCATGTATCCGTCCAGGTCAAAGTAATAGAAGGTTTGCTTATCGCTGAGCACGGAATGGGGAGCCTTATCTGTTGGCACGCCTACGATGGAAATGCACACGCCGCCGTTGGTGGTATTGCATCTGAGGCCGTTTTCCTGGATGTATTTTTCATAGCGCTCGCCATAGAAGGGGTTCTTGCCGCTGTGAACGACAATGGGGTAATCCAGGTAATCGGCCAGCCCCGGCGCGTTTTCCGCCGTATACCCATAGTCAGCCAATGTACCGATGAACATCATGATGTGGCGGGCGCTGTGCTTGCCCACCAGGAAATCGCCCACCTGCAAATGCTTGGGCAGCTCGTCATAGGGCAGTTCCTTGACCGGCAGATGGTTTTTCTCCCCATACTTGCCCTTTTGCAGGATCATGTTGTTTAGCGTATCATGCTCAGGCTTGCCAACCTGCTTGTTGATCCAGTTGGTGAAGCCGGAGCAGTCAAAGCCGTACACATACGTTTTTCCCTTCCTGAAGAACTTGGTGGTCTCCAGGCACTTTTTAACCTTCATGAGATAGTTTTCATTTTTTCCGCCGAACATATAGGGCATGCCGTATTTATAGCGGGCCTCAACATCCGCCCCGGTGATCTCGTTATAGCGCGCAAGGATGGGGTTGCCCTCCTCCAGCATGGAGAAAGCGGCGTCCAGCTCCGCGCGGCGTTCCACCTGGGCAGCAGCGGGGAGGGCCGTGAGCATCATGACCAGTGCGATAACCAACAGAAGGCATTTTTTCATAATCGGGGAACCATCCTTTCATGCACTGTAAAGCAGATCATTCCTTAGTGAACAGCGGATATGTATATGTGAACAGCCTTCTGGGCAGAACACCGATCCGGTCCTGCCTGACCTGGCTGCAGCCATTGGTGAGCATGACGAGCACAAATTGCGTTTCCGGGTCATAAAAGACATTGCACATGGCGCCGTTCGACATGCCCTGATGCCCATAGATCATGCGGCCCTTGACCACGTTTCCCATCAAATTCACGCACAGGCCATAGGGGCTTTCGCCTGTGACGCTGGCGCCAAACTCCCGCTGGTCCGTGCGCATCATTTCAACGCTGTCCTTTGTCAAAAGCTGGACGCCGTCAAAGCTTCCGTCGCCGCACAGCAGGGCGCCGATTTTGGCCAGATCCCTGGAACGGATAAAAACATCTCCCACCGTGATGCGGTAGTGGCGCTCCGGATCGGCAAAATCCTCATATTTTTCCGAAAGGTACTTGGAGGCGCTCTTATACATATCGCCGTTTTGATATTGGCTGGCGATATGGTCCGGCTCAGTTAAAAAGCCGGCGCCGTAAGCCGCATCGATCCCAAGCGGCTTGAACAGGTGCTCCGTCATGTACTGATTGATGCTGACGCCCGTTACCGCCTCCATAATGGAGCCCATCAGCCCGGCGCCAAAATTGGAATAGGAGTAGTGGTCGCCCGGCTTCTCACGGGTGAAGTTGGATGGCCTTCTGACCTCCTTGGCCAGCATATCGTGGATCGTTCTGCTTTCGTAGGAATAGCCGCCGTTCTGGCTCAGGGACGTGGTATGCGACATGCATTGCCGCAGCGTGATGGGAATTTTGGGATAATTGGGGTTTACGATTTGATAGCCGAAGTATTCGCTGATATCCTCATCCAGGTCAAGCAGGCCCTGCTCCTTAAGCTGCATGATGCCGATGGCACTGACCATTTTGGTAATGGAGGCGATGCGGAAATACGTATCCTCCGTGACTGGCTGTTTATGGTTTTTGTTGCTGTAGCCGTAATCGCGCTGGTATACAACCTGGCCGCCTACGGCGACCACCAGGGAACCGCCTACCGTGCTGCTCTTTTTGAAATAGGAATCGACCTGAGCATCGATTTCAGTGAAATCGCCGGAGAACTCTTCGCCGGCGGCATAGCCGGGAATCAAAACCACCGCAAGGCACAGGCAAAGCAGGGAGATAAGCGTTAGCTTCATGATGGGCTGCCTTTCGAACATGATATTCGGATACGATATAAGCTTAGTAAAATATAGCATAACAGATATTATGTGTCAACAAGGCCGGGCGGCGGGAAAAGGTTTTTCCAGGCTTCATATACCCATATCAAGCGCCATCCCGCCCATCCCCCGCGCTTTACAATACAGACAAAAACCGCTACAATAGGATAGGGTTTGACCCGGAGAGGATACATGCATGGGTAAAATCATAGCGGTTACAAATCAAAAGGGCGGCGTGGGCAAGACTACTACCACCGTCAATCTATCCGCCTGCATGGCCGAAGCGGGGCAAAGGGTGCTGGCGGTGGACGTTGACCCCCAGGGCAACACTACCAGCGGCTTCGGGCTGAAGGCCGGCGGGAAAAGTGCCTATGAAGCGCTGGTGGGGCAGGCGGAGCTGAAGGCCTGCATCATATCCACCAGGGTCAAAGGGCTGGACCTGTTGCCTGCCGATATCCGCCTGGCCGGGGCCGAAGTGGAGCTGGTGAATTTAAGCGGACGGGAATACCGCTTGAAAAACGCGCTGCAGGCTGTGGCCGCCCAATATGATTTTATTTTCATTGACTGTCCTCCGTCCCTGGGGCTGCTGACCGTCAACGCGCTGGCAGCGGCCACCCGGGTGCTGGTGCCCATCCAGTGCGAGTACTACGCCCTGGAAGGCGTCACCTCGCTGATGAACACCATCAGCCGCGTGAACCGCACCATCAATCCGGCACTGGATATCGAAGGCGTGCTTTTGACCATGCTGGACGGGCGCACGAACCTGGGCCTGCAGGTAGTGGACCAGGTGAAGCGCCGCTTCAAAAGCAAGGTATATTCCGTTACCATCCCACGTAACGTGCGCTTGGGCGAAGCGCCCAGCCACGGGCTACCCATCCACCTGTACGATAGCCGCAGCGCCGGGGCGGAAGCCTACCGGGCGCTGGCCAAGGAAGTACTGGAACGCAACGGGGTCCGCTAGCGGCCCTGAATGCCAGGATCAGTCTCTGAGCTGGTTTACCATATAGCAGGAAGTGTTTGCATGAAAAAGACAGGTTTGGGCCGCGGGCTGGACGAGCTTTTACCCATGGGCGAGGATGTATTGGGCAGCGCCGTGAAGGAGATCCCTATCGGTGATATCGATCCCAACGAAGCGCAGCCAAGGCGTACCTTTACGGAGGAAAGCCTAAGCCAGCTCGCCCAGAGCATCAGGGAGGCCGGGGTGCTCCAGCCCATCCTGGTGGTGGAAATCGGCAGCCGGTACCGCATCGTGGCCGGGGAGCGCCGCTGGCGCGCCGCGCGGCTGGCGGGGCTTGCTTCGGTGCCCTGCATCATCAAGGATATGGACCGCCGCCAGCAAATGGAGGCGGCGCTCATTGAAAACCTGCAGAGGGAAGATTTAAACCCCATGGAAGAGGCCGCGGCCATCAAGGCGCTCATGCAGCAGTGCGGCTACACCCAGGAGGCCGCCGCCAAGCGGTTGGGCAAGAGCCGTCCGGCCATCGCCAACATTCTGCGCCTTTTGAACCTGCCCCAGGAGGTCACCGATTTGGTGCGAAAGGGCACGCTGTCCGCGGGCCATGCCAGGGTGCTGGCCGGGGTGGACGACGCTACCCGCCAGGTGGACCTGGCCCGGCAGACGGTGCTGGCATCCCTTAGCGTGCGCCAACTGGAGCAGCTTGCCGCCAAGCCTGCGGAAGCGCCCAAGGCAAAGCCGGCCCCCAAGCCCCTGCCCCTGGAGCTTTCCGAGCTGGAGGGCCGCATGCGGGAAGTGCTGGGCGTGCGCACCACCTTTACAGGCAGCGCCAAAAAGGGCAAGATCATACTGCAATATTACAGCGCCGAGGAATTGGAACGGCTGTATCAGGCATTGGAGCGACTGGCCGGAGAGAATGAATAACAAGGTTTATCGGATGCGTGTTCTAAGCTCCATGCAATATGAACGGCATTTCATCCCATAACATTTCGATAGGAGTTTGCAGTATCCCGTACCTGTGCCAGGCAGCATTATCCACAATCGGCAGGATGCAATCATCCGGGGGTGCTCTGCGTTGAGCGATGATGCCAATTCAAAATTTCAATGAGCGGCACCGGAAACGACAACCAACGGAGGGATCAGTCAATGAATATTTCAAGGTTTGAAGCGGAAACCGCAATCAAGGCGCATGCGGACACCATTCTGGCTGCCGATGTGTTGCCATCCGGCATGAAAGCACCGTTCAAGCACGCGTGGGGTTATCACCCGGGCAAAGGCAGGATGGAGCTGCATGCGCATCCCGCACCAGAGGTATACTTCTTTTTCAGCGGCGAGGGCTTTGTGGTGGTGGGCGATGAACGGGAGCCCGTGCGCTGCGGCGACGTAGTGGAGATTCCGCCGAACGTGCTGCATACCGTGGAGAATGAGCGGGATACGCCACTGCTATGGGCGGCGCTCTGGTGGGCGGCCGATACCGAGATGTAGGAGAAATCAGGATATATCGGTACTTTGCTGTCATGGCCGGTGGATTTTCAGCGAAAGAAGTTCATTTCTTTTTGATTTTTCCGCTGTCTGAGCAGCATTGGTCAATCAGTGATTAAGCCTGCAGATCATAAGCCTTCCCCTTGAGGGGAAGGTGGCGCGCAGCGCCGGATGAGGTGGTCTGCTATGGGATAATTGTTACTCTGAACACCTCATCAGTCACCTTCGGCGACAGCTTCCCCTCAAGGGGAAGCCTTTTTTGGCGATTCATGCTGCCGATTTCTAAAGCATCCTCTTTGGAATGATGGGCAGTAATCTATCACCCGTATTCCGTAAGCCTGTAGTTGAAAGCCCGCCGGACCCAAATTGTGCTTGCTATTATGATGATATAGCCATCAGGGTCTTGCAGCGATACATAGGATAGCCATAAGCATTCTTTTCATGGTGTTGATTGCGGAGTGCAGGCTGCTATGGGCTGCGGATCCGCAGGGCGGGGCTTTATGGCCGATTGCTCCCCCTCCCTTAATCATCGGAATCCATTCTTCTTCGCTTCGCTTTTTGCATCAAGCCGAGCATGCTTTTGTTCCCCACCAGGCCCAATGTCTGGCCTACATGCCCTTGAAGGTGATGATACTTG
>JAEWWY010000397.1 GCA_023458835.1 Bacillota bacterium | reverse complement strand
AGGAGGAGTGGTGGCGCGTGCCGCTGGGGGATCAGTTGCTTCAGTCCGGAGCCTTCTCCCTGGTGGAGACCATTGAATGCACCTATACAACCAAGCTGCCTGCGGGCAAATAAGCGGCGCATAAGAGCTGCTCCCAAAACAGGCATCATAGGGCGGGCTTGACCCGCCCTATATTTGCGCCGTCATACCAAGGGAAAACATGAATGAACCGATGAATGCCAACGCGCAGAATATGTGTACGCACCGCCTTCACCTGGGGAAACGGGCAAGGAGAATATGCGGTTTTACATTTTCGTTCATTGCCAGGGTGGGGGAAAATGTCGTACAATGGAAGAAAGCGGGGTGAGAGCGTGACCGATGCCAAGTGGCTGGAAAAGTTGTATGGCCAGCACTACGATCTGTTGTACAGCCTGGGCAGGAGGCTTGCCCTTCGCTACGGCCTTAAGGAGGACTGCCTCTTTGACCAGTTGCAGGAGGTTTTCCTGACCCTGTGGCGCAAGCGGGAAACACTGAAAAATCATCCCAATCCAGGCGGATGGCTGGTCAACGCTCTCAAGCTGCAATTGGCTGCCCAGGCAAGGAAGCAGCGGCAGGGGGCATCATCCCTTCCTCCGGAAGCGGCTGACGCGGAGCCTGACCGGGAAACACTTGGGCCGGCGGAGCTTTTTTTGCAGGCGGAAACCATGCGGGCGGTGGAAAAGCTGCTGGGCCGGGAAACAGCAGCTCTGTTTCTGGCCTACGTTCTGGAGGGAGCCTCCGGCAAGGATATGGCGCAGGTCCTGCACGTAAGCGAGGCAGCGGTGCGTGTGCGCGTAAGCCGCGCCAAGAAAAAGCTGATGAAGCATCCCGAAATATTTTTGCTTTTGCTGTCTTCCATGTTAGGTTTGCGGGCTTTTTGAACGTATTCGGGTGCGGGAGGGAGGATGGCTATGGGGAAGCTTGGGGAGCATTTTCGTCAAAGGCGGTACAGGCGCGTTTTAGGAAAGCAGGCATTGACCTTTGCCCAGGTGGAAGCGGTGGCGGATTGGCAGCTTTCCCTGCCGCCGGAGCAGATCGACTGCGCCCTTTTATCCGCCTGCGAAGATTTTTTGCACAGGGAAAACCCGCTGCCGCAAAAGGAAGCGGTCTTTATGCGGCTGCAAGCGGCCCTGAATCAAAGGACAGGCGAAAAAAGACCCCGCCGCGCCCTTATGATGGCGCTGCTGATCCTTTTGCTGCTGGCGCTGGCAGCGGCGGGCATCGCCATTGCCATCTCCCGCGGCGTGTTCAATTTTGCCTATGATATATTGCCCGGGTACGATTATTCCGTGCAGCCCCCCGCCCACACATTCGTGGAAAAGGATTTGGCAGCCCTGTCCCTGGACCATGTGGACATCGTTGTCCGGGAAGCGGCCTATGACGGCCGTGAGGTAAGGGTCATCTATGCCGTGACCGATAAGGAACCCGCGCAGGGATTTACGGAAAAAGAATTATCGCTGGGCCTGAGCGACAGGGCCAGGCTGGATGACGTGACCGTCTGCGACTGGATCGAGCTGAACGGCCAGCATGCCGACCTTGCCGATGCCTTCATTACCCAGGGGGAGACACCGGGTGAAATGCTGTATTACTTGGCCGCCCATCCATACCAGCGGGGCATTTCCATGGAGGGGACCGTGCAGGTGGGGCTGCCGCTTATCCGGAAGGATAACCGGACCACCGTACCCGGTGAAATGCTCTTTTCCATCCATACAGACCTGGCCCGCGGAACAGTGCGCCATTTGCTGCCCGCATCCGGGAAGATGGAGGATCATGATTTCACGCTGGATTCCGGCATCTTTACCGCCACCGGGGCGGATGTCTTTCTCACCGTGGCCGGCCCGGATGTGGAAGCGCGGGAGGAGCTGGCCCACACATGGGGCAGCGCCCTGCTCTTTACCCCGGAAGGCGAGCCCTTGGGGGGCTTGTGGAACGTATGGTGGAGGTTTAACGAAGACAGTGTGACCGTGGGGTATGACTTTACGCCGCCCGCCGCCTGGCCAAAGGAAATGATCCTTGCCATCCCCGGAAAAGACGGCAGGCCGGACTTTGGGCGGAGCATGGCTGTGCGGCTGGAATGACGCAAACAGGCCCGCGCAAGGCGGGCCTGGGGATGCGCTCATTCCGTAACGTCTGCAACAGAGGATCCCTCGGAAATCAGTTCAGATACATCTTCCAGCAAAGTCTCCAGGGCATATAAAATGATATCCTCCGGAGTGGGCGTTTTTCCCGGGCAGGAAACCGCCTTCCAGGCTTGCTGCACTTTGGGGTCGGGATTGGAAAGGCCGCTGCCGATGGCGAGCCCTATCTCCTGATACACCTCGCCTGCGGAGGCGCCATTTTGCAGTGCGACCATTTTGATGGCTTCCAGTGCCTGTTTTCTTTTGTAGTCCATGCATTGCTCCTTCAATCAATATTAAGATTTCAATGGTCCCATGGCATTAGGAACAGCCCTCCTTATAGTCAAATGTGCATGTACATTATATGCATATTTTGACATGATAGCAAGCAAGATGTCAGATAAAATACAGGCATATGCGCCCATATAATGTCGGCCATCTAGCCCATTTTATAAGACACAATATGCATATAGAATGTTAATGGGTGAAGATGATGGATATAAAGGCACGGCTGCAGGCAATTATGGATGAACGCGGCTGGACGATGTATAGGGTTGCCAAGGAAGCGGGTATCCCCTGGTCAACCGTTCGGAATATGTTTAAACGCAATACGGAGCCTTCGGTCACTACGCTGGAAAGCATATGCGCGGGTATGGGCATAACCCTCGGACAGTTTTTTCATGCCGATCATTCGCCGGGCTTGACAGACACGCAGTGGCGGCTTGTACAAAAATGGAATGGGCTGAACGGGCATGACAAGAAGCTTATTCTTGATCTGCTGGATTCGTTGAGCAGAAAATAGTTGTTTTGACTTGCTTTGGTTATCCGGGTATCCCGGTTAGGCTTGATCAAGCCCAACCGGGGATATACTCGCACCTATCAAGGCTATTCTTGTTGACAAGTTAAGTGAATCGATTTACGATAATATCTTTTCGATAACATTACCAAACATAGAAGACTTTATTATCATTTGTTATAATCAATCCCGTAAGCGTATCTGGAATACTTTAGCACCCCTAAATTCAAAACGAAAGGGAAAAAGAGCGTTGGTTTCTTGTGGAAATGAGTAGGACGGCGGTCTGCAACTGTGGCTGCTGTTACGACCACCATAAGGGTATATATTTGAAACCCGATGCGCATCTACGCACGATTCTTCTTTGCACAATGAAGGGCAAGTCGCTATCATAAAATATTTCATTGTATTACTTTGATTAATCGTTTCCGTTGAAATGCTTCATTGTACTTATAACAATCTGGCGCTGTTCCTTCGTAAGCGTTCCCCATAACAGCATAAGCTCCCACTGGCCCGGTGTGAGCACCACCGCCTCGCCTTCATCAGCAAAAAACTGTGCCATGGTAATGCCAAACGTCCGGCATATGGCCTCTACGGTGGGATAGGTGGGCGCGTTATTCCTTTTGAACAAGTGGGAAATGGTGGACTGGGATAAACCCGCTTCTTTTGCGAGCTTGTATTCCGACCATCCTTTCTCATCCATCAACTGCCTGATTCGCTTTTGTATATCCATTTGTTTACCTCCCTTCACGCAATCATTATAGTTGCAGCCAAGGTGGTAAAGTAGTTGCATTATGTATTGGAAATATAGCCTTATGATACTATGCTGGTGAAGAGGCGATGCATATATGCCGATTCAAAATGAAAAGGAGTACAGAAGATGGATTTTACGCATATCTTTGAGGAAATTGCGGCGCAGAACAATACCACAATGGAGGAAGTATGGCGGGAAATGGAGGCCGCCATATGGGCCGGGGTGAATAGCCGGGATCCTAAGGTGCGGGCG
This sequence comes from Bacillota bacterium, assembly GCA_023458835.1. Classification (GTDB taxonomy): domain Bacteria; phylum Bacillota; class Clostridia; order Christensenellales; family Aristaeellaceae; genus JAEWAH01. The sequence continues at coordinate 12,458 of JAEWWY010000397.1, read as the reverse complement.
CAATGGGCGAAGATACCCAGAAAGGGGAATATACCAACACCGGATGAGTTAATAGATTACTTTGCCAAACAGGCAAAAAGAAATAGCGCTGAAGCGTTGCTCCAGCGTTTGCTTTTATGATGAAAACTACCTGGCTGTCAACTATAGGAAACAATAAACCAGATCATCACTCCTGCGGCATCATACGCAGGCCGCCTTTCTCAGCGCGCCAGCCCGATGCGAATCATGCCGTCATCGTAATACAGGGAAGTGAAGGGCATATCCTCCTTCACGGCCAGCGTCGCGCCGCCAATCACCGCCACGGTGCCCGAATGGATTGTGTCGGTGCAGATGATGCGGCCAAAGCCCCTGGCTTTAATAGATTCATTGATCTCCTCCAGCTCCCTTTTCCCATCTTCCAGCAGCCTTGCATTGGTATCAAAGCTATAGCCCACATTGTCGAAGATCTCCCGTTTTTCCGCCGTCAGGCGGCCCGCCTCCTCCAGTTGGCGGAGCATGGTGATCAGCGGCTGCAAGCTTTTTACGGATTTTTCCAGCTCGGATATTTGAGCCACCAATTCCTGCTGCCGTTTGATCACGGCCGGGTCGGTACCGATCTCCAGCCTTGTAGGGATGCCTGCGGGGGAGCCGATGACGCGCGCCTCGATGTTCTGGCCCGCCACCAGGCTGCCGCCGATGATCCTTGCCCTGTTGCCCATCACTTTGATGCTTTTGCCGCATTTGACGCTTGAACCTACGATATATTCCGCGCGGATGTCACCCTCCACAAACAGGCTGCAGTCTTCAATGAACCGGCCGCTTACATCGCCGCCGCAGGTAAGCTCGCTGCCGATGATCCCATTTTTTAGCCTGATGTTTCCGCCGGCCTTGATGGTGGAGGATTCCACGATGCCCCTTACTTCGATATCTCCGGCAGCCTCGATCTTAAACCCCGGCTGCACCGCGCCTGTGACGACCAGGTTGCCCGCCACCTTGATGTTGCCGGTGGTAGGATCGATATCCCCCCGGACATAGAATGTTTCGTTCACTTGGATCTGATAGCTTACAAAGGAGACATGGCCATCTATTTTGGACAGGATGGTGGTGCCGTCCTGCGTAAGCTCCGTATTGCTGCCCAGGTATGAAGGCACTGGGCGGCCTTTTTTCTGTTTGAGCTCCCGTCCCTTCACCGATATGCCCGGCGTGCCTTCCGTGGGATGGGTGATCTTGCAAAGGACCTGCCCCTTTGCCACATTTTCGACGATGCCAAGGTCATAAAAGTCTACCGAGCCGTCTTCCCTGATCTTGGGTGCCGCATCGGCCCTTTCGGTCCTGATCATAAAGGTTGCCGTTCCGTTCACGCCGTCCACAGGCGCGATGCCGGCGGCAACCGGCAGAAAGCTGCCATAGACCGGCGCGGTTTCCAGCTCCTTCAGTTTTTCCGTATCGATATTGTATGTAATGCCGGAAGCGGCCAGCGCGGCCTTCATCCTGTCAAAGGCTGGGGCGGCGCCGCCGTTTTGGGGCGGATCGATGTGCAGGTACGCCGTCAGCTCTTTGGCATCGGTGGAAACACGGATGAACGCGTCCACCGGCGGCGGGGGCGGCGGCTCGGGAGCCGCTATGGCCGGTGCGCCGCCCTTTGCTGGGGAAGAACCGGGCAAAGCCGTATCGTGCATATCGCTTGGAGCGCTGGAAACCGGTTTTGAGACATCCATGTTGGCATTCTCCTCACTTGTCATGAACACGGTCCTCAGGGGTTCCTTCCTGACGGTATACGGCAACGCACCTATATACTTATTATCTTATATCGGCGCTATTGACCATAAGCTAAGCTTTCAGCGCCGCATTTACCGGAAATAGCCTTGAAATGGTGCCGGCCAGCAGCGACGCGATCATTTCGGGCGGTTCCGGCTTTTCTTTGTTGATCCATTGTTTGATCATGCTGTACCCGCCATGTACGATAAAGCCTGAAATATATTTCAGTTCATCGCCGTCGTATCCATCGGCCAGAAACTGAGACAGCATTTCCGGAATGCGCGGAAGGCTGATCAGCCGGCCGGGGAATTCCGGGTCCACATTGTTGGTGAACAAGAGCCTGCATAGGTCCAGATTGTTCAGGGCATAGGTCAGCACTTTTTTCAGCCGGTCCAGATCGGTTTCATCGGACGACTGGCCCAGATACCTGTCGATGTTCAGCAGGAACTCGCTTTCAATGCCTTCCAGCAAATCATACTGACTGCCGTAGTACTTGTAGAAGGTGGTGCGGATCACCTGCGCGTCATCGCAAATCTCCCGCACGGAGATTTTGTGAATGCTTTTTTCATGCAAAAGGCTGATCAGACTGTCCTTGAGCATATGCTTGGACATGCGGATACGCTGGTTCTCTTTTGCGGCCATATTTTTTCCTCCATCGTTCCAGAACAGATCATGCACACTTGACGCGAAGTAAACAAAAGGTGTCTATTCTGTTTATTTTGAAACCATTTGCATATCAACAGTCGGTTGCGATATCATCATATGGTCATTATACTGTGAAACGTGCGAAATTGTCAACGCCGGGGAGGGGTTGGCAGGAGGTGCGTTTCATTGAGTGATATTGTTTTAAAGGACGTATGCAAGGAATACAAGGTGGGCGATGTTGTGATCCATGCGGTGGATCATGTGAGCTTTACGGTAAAGTGGGGAGAATTCGCGGTGGTGCTGGGCCCCAGCGGCGCCGGAAAAACGACGGTGCTTAACCTGCTGGGCGGAATGGACCGGGCCACAAGCGGTGAGATCCTGGTCAGGGAACAGAATATCGTGCCGCTGGACAGCCGGCAGCTTACCTTGTACAGAAGGTATGACGTTGGATTCGTTTTTCAGTTTTATAACCTGATGCCGGGCCTTACGGCGCTGGAGAACGTAGAGCTGGCCGTACAGGTATGCAAGGATCCGCTGGATCCCAAGGAGATGCTGGACCGCGTGGGGCTGAAAGACAGGATGCACAACTTTCCCGCGCAATTGTCCGGCGGCGAGCAGCAGCGGGTGGCCATCGCCCGGGCGCTGTGCAAGAATCCCGCGCTGCTTTTATGCGATGAACCTACCGGCGCGCTGGACTCCAACACAGGGCGGATGGTCCTGAAGCTTTTGCAGGACGTGGGAAACGATATGGGCAAGACAGTGATCGTCATTACCCACAACGGCACCATCGTGCCGGCCGCGCACCGGGTGATCCGCATGAAGAACGGAGGAATCCAGGAGATAACGGAAAACGGTCATCCCGCCAGGATGGAGGAGATCGTATGGTAATACCGCGCCGGCCGGCCGGACCACTCAGGGCCAAGATGTACCGGGACCTGAAGAACGGGTGGAAATCCTTCGTTGCAATCCTTATCATCTGCCTTCTTTCCGCCGCGCTGTTCGTGGGGTTTGATGCCACCTGGCGGGGAATGGAATGGAATATCCAAAATCAATTTCAGCAAGGGAACCTGGCCGATATCTGGGTGCGCGGGCTGTTAAGCGGCAATGATGCGAGGAAGATCGGAAGGATTGACGGCGTTGCGTCCGTGCAGAAACGCGCGGTGGCGGAGGGGGAGGCGGAGGGGCTGCCGGGCGGCCCTGCGGTCAAGCTGCTGATGAGTGAAGGCGAGGCAACCGTCAACAGGCCTGTGATCTATGAGGGCTCGGGCTTCACCCCCGGTCAGAAGAACCAGTGCATTTTGCAAAAGCGGTTTGCCGGCGTATGCGGTTTGACTGTGGGTGATAGGATCACCGTCACGGCAGGCGGGCAAAAGCTGAATTTGACGGTCTGCGGCATCGGGGCCCTGCCGGAGTTCGTGATATTCAACAAAGACGGCGAGGCCGTTACGGCCGCCGGGGCTTACGGGTACGCCTGTGTGTCGCCGGGAACGCTGGGGTTTTTGCCCTATTCGGAAATTTCCCTGACTTTAAGGCCGGGCGCCGATGCCGCCAAGGTCAGGCGCGCAATTCAGGACATGATGGACAGGAATCAAATCACCGTCAGCCTGCGCTCGGACAAGGCGGCTGTGAAAGATTCCATGGAACAGATCAGCCAATTGCGTATGATCGGCCTGATTGTACCCATCCTGTTCTTTCTTGTTGCGGCGCTGATTACCTGGACGACCATGGGCCGGCTGGTGGAAAACCAGCGGACACAAATCGGCTCCCTCTTCGCCCTTGGCTACGGGCGCCGGACCATACTCATGCATTACGCCGAATATGGCGTGTTCATCGCGATACTCGGCGCGCTGGGCGGCTTCGCGGCGGCGGTATATTTTTTTTCGCCGCTGCTGCTGTGGTTTTTGCAAACCGTCTATATCATGCCGGATGCGGTCCCCTTCCTGTCCGGCGGGACCATGGCTGTCATCACGCTGGCATTGATGCTCATTACCGGCGGCGCGGGCGTCTTAAGCGCCAGAAACGCGCTGAACCGGCCGCCGGCGGAGCTTATGCGCCCAAGGCCGCCGGCGAAGGCCAAACGGGTCTTCCTGGAACGCATCCCCCTTCTGTGGAACCGCCTCAGTTTCAGCGGAAAGATGATTGCCCGCAACATGCTGCGCAGCCGCGTAAGGCTCGGTATGGGGCTTATCGGCACCATCGGGTGCACCGCGTTGATGCTCATCGGCTTTGGCCTGCGGGACACGGTGGAATACGCCAAGTGGAATTATTACACCAACGCCCTTGACTACGGCGCACGGGTGACGCTTGCGCGGGATGCCCCGGAGGGGTATGCGGCCGGCATCCAAAACCGTGCGGGCGCCAAAAGCGCCGAGGAAGAGATGATCACCGTATTGGAGGTATTCCTGGGCGGCGACTGGAAGGAGAAACCGGTTTTTGTTCTGGAGAACAGGCAGCGGATGATCCGTTTTCAGGACAGCAGCGGAAGAAGGGTCGAGCTACCGTCCAGCGGCGTGACGCTAACCCGGAAAATGGCCGATGATCATGGATTGCGTGTGGGGGATACGCTGCGCCTTCACATGAACGGCAAAAGGGATGTCACTGCAGCGGTAACGCAGATCGTCAGCCTGGAGATGGGCCAGGGGCTGTATTTTTCCCGGGAGGCGTGGCGGAAGCTTGACTTGCAGCCTTTTGCGCCGACCGCCGTGCTGCTTGGGGGCGGTCCCCTGGACCTTGCGCGGATAAAGGGTATGGACGGTGTGGAAAAAGTGCAGACCCTTGGGGAGGAGTACGAGGACAGCAATACGCTGCTGATGACCCTCAACCTGGTGGTGCTGCTGCTCATTGCCTTCTCGGGCGGCCTGGCGCTGGTGGTTTACTACAACCTGGGCCAGTTGAACTATTCGGAGCGGATCAGGGAGCTGGCGACGCTGAAGGTGCTGGGCTTTTTGCCGGGAGAAATGAAAAAGCTCGTGCTGCGCGAAAACATCATCGTTACCTGCCTGGGGCTTCCGTTCGGGTTTCTGGCGGGCATCTACCTCCATCGCCTGGTGATGGCATATGCGCTGCCCAGCTCCATTCAGTTTGTGCAGCACATTAAGCCAGACAGCATAGCCGTCATCGCGCTGATCACCGTTGGCTTTTCATTGCTTGTGAACCTGATCCTTGGCAGCAAGTTCAAATCGGTCAACATGGTGGAGGCGCTGAAAAGCGTGGACTGACAGAAGGAGAAACAGAAAGATGCACACACAAAAAAGGATCCGTCAATGTATCGCTTCGCTGCTTGCCGCGGCTTGCCTGCTTGGTGCCTTCGGCGCCGCGGCGGAAAGCCAGGAGGAGGCTATATCGGGAAAAGGGATGATTACCGCCCCCGAGAGGATCAGCCTGCTGGCGCCCATGGGCGGCCAGTTGCAGGATTTCTCCTGGAAGGCCGGCGACCGGGCGGAGGCCGGAGCTGTCGCGCTCACAATTCTTCCCATGCAGATTTGCGCCGCGAACAGCGGTATCATCACCGGGCTGAATGCCCGGGCGGGCGACCAGGCGGACGCGGTGCAGGCCCAGTACGGGGCGCTGTGCTATGTGGAGCGGCAGGGGACATGGCATGTCCGCGCTTCCACCGCCTCCGCATACAACAAACCCAGAAACCGCGACATACGCATCGGGGACGTGCTTCGCGTGCGCAAGGGCAGCGGCGGCGATGAGAAGACGGGGGAAGGCACGGTCATTTCCGCAGACGGGAAGGGCTTTGTGCTGGAAATGGAGCAGGGCGATTTCGAGCTGGAAGATGATGTGAGCCTCTACCTTGGCACCGGTACCACCTACAAGAGCAGCGAGCTTGCCGGAAAGGGAAAGGCGGCCCGCCCCCAGGCGCTGGCGGTGACGGGGAATGGCATCGTGGCTTCCATCCTTGTACAGGAGGGCGATTTGGTGGAGCGCGGCCAGCCGCTGTTCCTGATGGACAGTTCCAACGCCAGGTATCAAAACCAGATGGGAAGCCCGCAGGCCATCTTCCCGCAGGCGGCGCTGATTGAAAATATGCTGGTCAGCCCGGGGCAGGCCGTGATCCAGGGCCAGGCGCTGATGACGCTGATTCCCGAAGGCACGCTGGAAGCAACGCTGGAAATCGATGAGCTGGATATCGCCCAGGTGCGTGCCGGGCAAAGCGTGCGGCTGATCATCGACGCCTATCCCAACATCTGGCGGGAAGGCAGAGCCGTGGAAATCTGCCCGCTGGGCAGTACGCAACTGGATACCACAAAATATCGCGTGCGCGTGTCAATCGATAATACGGAGGGCCTTATGCTGGGCATGCACGTCACCGGATATTTGAAGCGGCAATGAAGGTAGTTATCTTTTTAACGAAAAATGTGATATACTGCAGCTTGTGCGTTCATCCTGTAGCTTGACGTATCGCGGCATGAACGGAACAAGGAGGCAATCATGAAATACATATTGGATACGGTCGATCTTGCTGATGTGGAAAAGTGCAACGAATTTTTTCCGATTGCAGGCGTCACCAGCAACCCAAGCATTGTCAGGCAGTGCGGCGTTACCGACTTTTACGGCCACTTTCAAACGCTTCGCAGCGTCATTGGGCAGGAAAAATCCCTGCATATCCAGGTGATCGGGGAAGATTATGATGCAATTATGAACGATGCCCACGCGATCCTTGAAAAAATAGACCGCAGCGTTTATATCAAGATCCCCGTGACGATGCAAGGCCTGAAGGCGATCATGGCCTTGAAGAAAGAAAACGTGCACATCACGGCAACCGCCATTTATCAAAAGGCGCAGGCATTGCTGGCTATGGAGGCAGGCGCAGATTATGTGGCGCCGTATTATAACCGCATGGTGGCCATGGACATAGACGCGGACCAGGTGATTGAAGGCATTGCGAACATGATTTCAAAGTATGGATACGGCATGCAAATTCTGGCCGCCAGCTTCAAAAACATGGCGCAGGTAAACCACGCCTTTATGATGGGCGCCCATGCGGTAACGCTGCAGCCGCAGCTTCTGTATGATATATTTGCGATGCCCGCCATAGCAAAGGCAGTGGATGCCTTCGGGAAGGACTGGAAAAAAACCTTCGGCTCAAAAACCCCCGCAGACCTGTAACCACGCGGAAAATGCATAAAGAGACAGCATGCCGGCGCCGCTATAAACGCGGCGCCGGTATTTTGGAAAGGGCAGAAGCGTTATACGAACCGCATTCCGTGGGAATGCTGAAAGCTGTTGTTCATACGATGGCATTCATTCCGACTTGTATGATGCTGATGCGCGAGTGCCATCTGGAACCCAAAAGGCCGGCGATCTGCCGCCCAGGGTGAAAATGGAGGATAGCTGATGTTTGACCAGGATCTGCTTGAGGCGGTAGACCGTGTAACCGAACAATATGCCATCATTCATGACGAAATCGAGCGCATATGGGCGGAGCAGATGGTATTCACATGGCATTGGTGGATCGATCTGGGGCTGGCGGTGCTGCCGTGGGTGCTGTGGCTGATTGTGCGGGATAGAAAACACACGCACCGGCTGCTGTATGCAGGCATGTTTACGGCATTTATAGCGACGGTCCTGTGCATGATCGGCGTTTCGCAGGGGGGATGGAACTATAACACCTGGCTGCTGCCCTACTTTCCCGAATACCTGCCCTGGGACTGGACGGTTATGCCCGTTGTTTCCATGCTGTTTTATCAGTTCTTCCCCAAAATCAACCCGTGGCTGAAGGGCGCGTTTTTTGGCGGGTTCGCGGCGTATGTGGTGGAGCCTTTGTTTATCTGGGGCGGATTTTATGAGCCTTCCGGCTGGGAGCACCACTATTCCCTGCCCATCTACTTTGTCATTTACATGATGGGATACTGGCTGTATACAAGGCGCTTTTTGCCTTTGGACATTCCGCACCGCAAAGCGTAATGACTTCATTAGAATGGCATCAAAGGGGGAATCCTTCTGTGCACATGAAAGATGGCGCTGCGGGATAATTTGTTGCAAATACAACAGACAAAGATGGAAAAGTGTTGTTCCATGAATGTGGGTGCTAAAAAGCGCCCATCCCGGGTATCATGATGAAAGGGAGGGGTCAAATATGAAGGCTTCCATCAACAGAGAAGGGTGCATTTCCTGCGAATTGTGTGCCTCCACTTGCCCGGAGGTGTTTCGCATGGCGGATGACGGGCTTGCCGAAGTATACGTGGACACGATCCCCAAATCGGCGGAAGACGCAGCCGTCGATGCGCAGGAGGGCTGCCCCGTTTCCGTGATCACGGTGGAATAATGCTCAGAGAAAAAGTATCCCCGCAGGAAACGCTTCCTGCGGGGATATTTACCCTTACCGGCTGGTCACCCAATAATGCTCGCGCTCCGGGAAATCATAAGGCGCAAAGCCAAGGCTTTTGAGCGCACGGATCCTTTCCACAGCCTCGGGTATTGCTTTTGTCACGATCTGTGTGACGGCGAACAGATCAAAAAAATCGTTCAAACAAGCGGAAAACAGCTCGTTCAAATACGCGGCATTTTCATATCTTGATGCGATGTCGAGCCTGAGTATGCCCCTTGCTGTTTTGTATTTCCCGGTCATGCCGAACATTTCGACGGTGCCCACAGCCTGATCGGAACCTTTGTCAACGATCGAAAACCGTACAAACTCCTCCCGAAAGTAGCTGTCCAGCCACAGCTTGATGCAGCCGCTCATTTGATCATGGGTATCAAAAAAGAAATCGCTTGTGCAGGTATCGGAATTGAAGAGCGGGCGGGCATGCAGGTCGGAATAGCATTGAAGCAAATCGCCGGCATCGTCTTTGGATACCAGCCGCAGCGTGAAATGCTCCGTTTCCAGTACGGGGCATTGCGCATATGGGTTCTTTTTTCCGGGTTCCGCACCCTGCATGGGGGAAGGGGCCATGGAATCATCTCCTTTGTTGTTGCATTCCAGGTATATACAAAGCAGCAAAATGCTGATACATTGATAGTAGCACGGATGCATGGCCGCAACAATGCAAAAGAGGGGAATACACACATGCTGGACTCGGTAAAGGAAGCGCTGCTTGCGAAAAACCAAAAGCTGATCGATATGGTCATCGAAAGGGCAAAGCGGGATTTCCCGGAGGATATCGTGCTCATCGGGCTGACCGGTTCTTTTAGCACGGGGAAATTTCATGAAAAAAGCGACCTTGACCTGATCATCGTCAACGAAACCGAGCGGGGCTGGGGGATCGCGGCGGGTTTCATTTTTGACGACGTGGGCTACGACATATACTGCACCCCCTGGGAGCCGCGGATTCTGGCGCAATCGAAACTGGAGAGCCCCATGGCGGGATGCCTGATCGATCTTCAGGTGCTGTACTGCGCAAAGCCTGAATACCTGGAAAAGCTGAACCGTTACCGCCAGAACGCGCTGGATTTGCTGAATAAGCCCATCGGCCGGGAATGCCTTGACCGGGCCCGGAAAAGCATCGATAAAGCCAAGCAGTGCTATGCCGATGCGATGATTCACGATCAGATCGGGCCAGTCCGGTATGCGGTCGGCGGCGTGCTGTATGAAACCGTCAACGCGCTTGCCAGCCTCAACAACACCTATATCAAGAGAGGCATCAAGCGGTACCTGGAGGACATCCTTGCCTGCAGGCACCGGCCGGATCACCTGGAAGAGATGTATATGGCCGTCATAAAAGCCGCCACGGTGGATGCATTGCGCAAAGCGGCATTTGACCTTCTTTCGGCCCTTGTTGCCCTGTATGAGAAAATGCGGGCGCAATTTGTAGAGACACCATCGCCCACCTATGAAAACCTGTGGGGGACCTATGAGGAATTATGGAGCAATTGCAGGAACAAGGTCATGAAAAGCACCGGCTCAAACGACCTGTCCTATGCGTTTCATGCGGCCCTCGGGGCCCAGGCATACCTTGATGAAATGACAGAAATGTTCGGAACGCCGCGCTTTGACCTGATGCGGCATTTTGACGCCGGGGATCTTGGAAAGTTCCGGGATGCGTTCAAACAGGCCGTAGCGGAATATGCGGCGCTCTATGAAAGGGTCGGACGGAAAATTGAGAGATACGACTCGTTTAAGAAATTATATGATGATTTCATGAACGGCCGGTTGAACAGGTGAGGCCATTGCCGGAGCTTGTAAAGGAAGGACGCTCACCTTTTCTTGAGCATTTGTATTACGCCGTGCCCTGTACGGGGCTTGCGGCGGTATCCACCTCCCGGGCAGCCTGCCTGCGGACCCGGTTCCGCGCGTAAAGGAAGCTGCCCACCTGGCCGAGCCCAGCCAGCGCCCAGGTCACCGGATAGCAGGCGAAGAGCACCGAAATGGTGGGATACCAGGCAAAGACCGTAGCCACCCAAACGATCCGCATCAGGCAGGCGCCTACCAACGTGCTCAGCATGGGGAGTACGGAATAGCCCATGCCGCGGCTCAGGCCCGGGAACACATTCATCACGCCGCAGGTGAAATAGGCGACCATCATGACTTTCAGGCGCTGCATGCCAAGATCGATGACGCCGGAGTCAGACGTATACAGGCCAAGCAGCGGCCTGCCAAAGAGCCATGTCAAACCGCCCAGCAGAATCCATGTGGCGAAGATCAGTATCGTGCATACCTTGGCAATGGTGCCAATCCGGTCATATTTTTTTGCCCCCATGTTTTGCCCGGTGAAGGTAAGGGCCGCGTTGTAATAGGCGTTCATGGAGGTGCCCACAAGGCCCTCCACATTGCCTGAGGCGGAGCTGGCCGCCACCATGGTGGAGCCGAAAAAGTTGACGGAGGATTGGACCAGCACATTGGCAATGGAGAAAAGCAAACCCTGCAAGCCTGCCGGCAGGCCAATTTTCACGATCGCCTTCAGCTTCTTGGGATCGATGCGCATTTGGCGGGGTATGAACCGTATGGCTCCGTCGCAGCGAAGCAGGCAGATGATAATCAACGCGGCCGACAGGTATTGGGATATCACCGTCGCCCATGCCACGCCGTCGACGCTCATGTGCAGCACAATCACAAAAAACAGGTTCAATATCACATTCACGATGCCGGAAATGATGAGATAGTACATGGGGTGGCGGCTGTCGCCTACGGCACGTAGGATGGCCGCGCTGAAGTTGTATACCATGCTGGCGGGCAAGCCGATAAAATAGATTTTGATATAGAGCGTGGACAGGCCAAGAATATCCGCCGGCGTACCCATCCAAACAAGCAGCGTCTGGCAAAGCAGAAGGCCCGCCGCCATGACGATCAGGCCGCTGATGATGCTGATGGCGATGGACGTGTGCACAGAACGGCTTACGGCATCCGGCTTGCCTGCGCCGTAATCCTGGGCCACAACCACGCTCGTGCCTACCGACAGGCCCATAAACAGGTTGATGATCAGGTTGATCATGGCGCCTGTGGCGCCCACGGCGGCCAGCGCCTCGCTGCCCGAAAAGCGCCCGACAACAATCATATCGGCGGCATTGAACATAAGCTGCAGGATATTCATGGCCATGATGGGCAAGGCGAAAATCAGTATTTTTCCAAACAGCGGCCCGTTGCACATATCCATATCGCGGTTCCGTAGGGACATAAGAATAGTCGCTTCCTTTTGTCTGCAATAAGGCTTTGCTATATAAAGCCACATGTAAAATGCAATGAACGCCTTTGACAGCGGCACTGCATCCGCTTTTATTATAGCATAAAAACCACAAAAGGTCTAAACCGCAATCCGGCATGAAAAAAAATCCTTTCTGTCTGGACAGGCAGTGCAATTTCTGATATAACGAAAATAAAGAAACTGGAAGGGGGATAGCCGTCATGATTTCACCAGCCATCCATCTGCCGGGTACCTGCGCTGAGGCGATCCGTTTTTATGGGGAAGCCTTTTGCGCCACGGACATACATATTGACTATTACCGGGACGCCCCGGCCGGTTCGGGCATGACGATCACCGAGGATATGCTGGACCTGGTGATGCATGCAACCGTGACCATATGCGGCACGCCTGTCAATTTCAGCGATGCCATGGACCCCTTGAGCCCCGGGAACATGATTTGCCTGAATGTGTTCTTCGATGCCGGGGAGGGGGTTTGCCACGCCTATGAAA
>JAEWWY010000396.1 GCA_023458835.1 Bacillota bacterium | reverse complement strand
CGCTGGTCTTCATCGTGCTCCCCCTGATTGACGGCCTGTATACCAAGGGTGCTATTTTTGAATTCCTTGGAAATATAGCCGCATTTGCCTTTGGATATGACAATTGGAAGGATATGGCCATCAGTCTGTTTGGAGACCTAATCAATCAACAGCAGGCAATACAGTTGTATCCCTACCGTGCCGTTCTTTTCAGCATTCTGTGCACCGCCGCGGCCGGAACGTTAAGCTTTCTTTTGATGCGTCGGGCCACGGTGAAGGACTAAAAAACGATTTGCGCCTTTTCCTTTGCAACTTGCCGGGGATTCTGTTACAATGCGTTATGTTCGTCTTATTGACGGCATAACGCAATTTTTGATTAAAGGATGTACGTATGGACCGGTTTGAAAACAACCTTTCCCAGGGGAGCGTACTAAGGGGCCTTGTCCGCTTTTCGGTGCCCTTTTTGCTGTCCAACATCGTGCAATCGCTGTACAATGTGGCGGACATGTGGGTGGTAGGCAAGTTCAGCGGCACGGCCAGCATAGCGGGCGTCAACATCGGCGGCCAGGTAACCTTTATCCTTACCAACCTGATCATGGGCCTGTGCACGGGCGGCACGGTGCTGATAGCCCAATATATCGGCAGCGGCAACCGGGAAAAACTGAAAAAGACCGTCTCCACGCTGTTTACGGGGCTGATGGCGGCGGCTGTTGTCATCACGGTAACGATGCTGTTTTTGAAAAATCAGGTCTTGTATCTGTTAAGCACGCCGCAGGAATCGTTTTCTGAAACCAGCAATTATTTGTGGGTCACGGTGACGGGCATCGTTTTTATCTTTGGCTATAACGCGCTGAGCGCGGTGCTCAGGGGCATGGGCGACAGCAAGCGCCCGCTGATATTTGTATCCATCGCCTGTGCCACGAATGTTGTGCTGGATATCATCCTGGTGTGGCCGCTGAAAATGGGCGCGCTGGGAGCGGCCATCGCTACGGTGATCTCCCAGGGGCTGTCGCTGATCCTGTGTATCCAATACCTGAAGCGGAAAGATTTCCTGTTTGATTTCAAGCTGAATTCCTTCCGCATCGACCGGATACAGCTTAAGGCCATTCTGAAAATCGGCACGCCGGCCGCCATACAGAATACCATTGTCAGTATGTCATTCCTGTTCATTACGGCGCTGGTCAATGCCATCGGCGGCGTGACGGCTTCCGCGGCCGTAGGCATCGTCGGCAAGTTCAACAGCTTTGCCATCCTGCCCGCCATTGGCATGAGCGCAGCCGTATCCACCATGGCGGCGCAGAACATTGGCGCCAACAAGTGGGACAGGGCATTGAAATCCGCCAGGATCGGAATGGTCATCGCTCTTGGCTTCAGCCTGACCGCCTTTGCCGTCGCCCAGCTTTTTCCGGAAGCCATCATCGGGCTTTTCGACCAGAATCCAAAAACCATAGCCGACGGCGTTGCCTATATGCGCTCCTTCTGCTTTGATTATTTGATCGTGCCCTTTGTGTTTTGCCTGAACGGCCTGTACATCGGCGCCGGGCACACGACATTTTCTCTGTTTACGGGCTTGACGTCTTCCTTGCTTGGAAGAATTCCGGCTTCCTATCTGTTTGGCAAGGTGCTGGGCTGGGGGCTGAAGGGCCTGGGCCTGGGCGCGCCGGTGGCTTCTTTCATTTCGTTGCTGATGGTATTGGGATTTTTTATTTCAGGCCGCTGGAGGGTAAACGTGGCGGACAAGCATGTGGCCGGGGACATGATGTAATCATGTTTCCCGTATGGCCATCCATAAGCGGAACCCGTGAAATCCGCCCTTGCCGGGCAGTGTAAGATGCTCCTCCAGCCATGGATGATCACCGTAATCATATTCCGCCGTTTCGTTCAGCCAGGCATGCAGCGCCTTCCACTTCAAGGAAAGGTCTGAGCCTGTTCCATAAGCCGCCGGAACCGTAGCATACAATCCGCCGGGCGAGGTGGTCAATGTAATTCCCGCCTGCTGTGCATCCTTCCTTTCCAAGGGGGAAAGCGCATCCACAGGGGCCAATGCCACATAGCCAAACTCAGTATCCTCACAGGGGTAGGGATGGTTGTAGCCGAAATACCGGGTGTGCGGCGGCAGATGAAGGCCGCGCTCCACAAAGAACCGGCCCTGCTCCTTTACAGAGGGAAGGACCGCGGCCGGTCCGTGTTCCCGCCGGAAATGGAGTGCCATCTGCCAGAATATAAGGCCGGTCCACGCCTTAGCTACGGTTTTGTCCCACTGCTTTTCACGGTTTTTAGGCAGGACATGACCGTAAGCGGAAAAGGAGGCCACCTCCATTTCAGGCAGCCGGCAGAGGACGGTCTCCGGTGCAGAGAATTGTTCCTCGAAGGTGAGAGCAAAAGGAAGCGTCATGCCCTCGGGGAGCCCCCGCTTGCGGTATTTGAGCGGCGGCATGCCAAATTCACCCGTGAACGCCCTGGTAAACGTCTGCTGGGATTCAAAGCCGGAATTCAGGGCAATATCCGCAATCTCCCTGTCCGTCTCCAGCAAATCCCTTGCAGCCCGGGTAAGCTTGCGCCTTGCGGCGTAGGCGAGCGGGGACATGCCCACCACATCCGAAAAGATGCGGGCAAAGTGCGGATAGGAATAATGGGCAACTGCGGCAACCGCATCGGCGCAAAGCCGGCCTTCGATATGCTGCTCCATATATGCGACGCTGTCGCTCAGCAATTGAAAATAATCCGCCTTCACGGCTGCAACACCCCCCATGGGTTTATTGTAGCACGGTCCGGCGGACATTTCTTTGCAAATTCTAACAAAGGCCAGCCTGCCTTATGGCATTGCACATTATTTTGCGCAAGCCATCCAATGTTGCAGCCTCTCCTGCGGCACAGCTTCTTTCAAAACCTCCATGGCCTCATGGTAGTCGTTGGGGTTTTCCTGAAAAGTATCTTTTTTCAAAAGAAAGAAGCCTGCCGCAATATACAGCCCAATGGCCTTGTGACTCCAGGTCTGGGTATGCAGGTACGCAGGGTAGGCGTCGGCTGCCTCAAAAAACTGCATGGTTTTGCCCAAAAGTGCCTTGCCAAGGCCCAGTCCCTGGTACAAAGGTTTGACCCCGAGCCAGTGTACGAGGCCTGTTTCACCGGATTCTCCGGTCAGGAACCATGCGGTGCAGGTGCCTGCATATTCGCCTCCGGGCGACAGCGCAAAAAAGCAGCGGCGGCGGATCTCATCCGGGTAAGGAAAAAATGACTTGACAAAATATTCTTTCGCTTCCGCTTCGGTGTCAAATTCCCCCACGGATGTTTCGATAGCCGCCCACTGCGCCTCATCGCCCGGTTCATAGGGCTTGATCCGGAAGCCTTCCGGAAGGCGGAAGGAAAAGGATGGGGAAAGCGCTTCCGCCCGCATCAGGATGTTTTTGTAGGCAATGGTTTTATCCAGCATCGTTTTTACCTCGGCAGAAAAAGGTTTGGAATGCTTGCCGGCCGTTATTTTCCGGACAGGTATTCATGAATATCCTTGGCGGCTTTCTTCCCCGCGCCCATGGCCAGGATAACGGTGGCCGCCCCGGTGACGGTATCGCCCCCCGCCCATACGCCATCCATGCTGGTGCGGCCCGTTTCCTCATCGGCAAGGATGCCGCCCCACTTTTGGGTTTTAAGCTCCGGGGTGGTTTTTTTGATGAGGGGATTGGGGCTGTTGCCGATGGCCACGATCACCGTATCCACAGGCAGGGTAAAGGCGCTGCCTGGTTTTGCAACGGGGCGGCGGCGGCCGGAAGCGTCTGGCTCGCCAAGCTCCATCTCCACGCAGGTCATGGCGGTCACGCAGCCCTTTTCATCCCCGATAATGCCGACGGGGTTGGTCAGCATGCGGAAGATGATGCCTTCCTCCCTGGCGTGGTGGATCTCCTCCCGCCGGGCCGGCATCTCCGCTTCACTGCGGCGATAGATGATGGAAACCTCCCTGGCGCCTATCCGCAGGGCGCTGCGGGCGGCGTCCATGGCCACGTTGCCGCCGCCGATCACCGCCGCATGGCCGCCCACCTTCACGGGGGTATCAAACCTGGGATAGTCATATGCCTTCATTAGGTTGATGCGGGTCAAAAATTCATTGGCGGAATAGACGCCGTTCAAATTTTCACCCGGTATGTTTTGAAAGTTCGGAAGGCCCGCGCCGCTGCCTATGAACACGGCGTCAAAGCGCTGCTCTTTCATCAGCTCTTCCACCGTGAAGGAACGGCCCACCACCCGGTTCAATTCAATGTTCACGCCCAGATCGATGATCTGGTCGATCTCTTTTTGTACCAGCGCCTTGGGCAGGCGGAATTCCGGGATGCAGTATGTCAAAACACCGCCGGGGATATGCAGCGCCTCAAAGATGGTCACCTCATAGCCAAGCTTGGCCAAGTCCCCGGCGCATGTCAGACCCGCAGGGCCGGAGCCGATCACCGCCACACGCCGGCCGTTTTTTTCGGCGGGCTTTTGCCCCGCTATGCCATGGGCCATGGCCCAGTCGGCGGCAAACCGCTCCAGCCGCCCGATGGCCACCGGCTCCCCCTTGATCCCTCGCACGCATTTTTCCTCGCATTGCGTTTCCTGGGGGCAGACCCTTCCGCAGATGGCGGGCAGGGCGTTGGTCATGCGGATTACCTCGTAGGCGGCCTCAAAATCGCCCTTTTGCATATGGGCAATAAACTCGGGGATACGTACATTCACCGGGCAGCCGGAAACGCAGGGTTTGTGCTTGCAGCCCAAACAGCGCTTGGCTTCGTCAATAGCCATTTCCGCGGTATATCCTTCCGCCACCTCTTGAAAATTCCGCGCCCGCTCCTCAGGCTTCTGCTCCGGCATGGGGTTTTTGGTATTGCGCATATTGGGCATCAGCGGTTTCCTCCCGTCAGGCGGCAAAAATGCTGCTCCTCCTCCCGGTACATGCGGGAGCGGGCCATGGCCCCGTCAAAATCCACCAGATGGCCGTCAAAATCGGGGCCGTCCACACAGGCGAATTTCGTTTCGCCGCCTACCGTTACCCGGCAGCCGCCACACATGCCGGTGCCATCGATCATGATGGGGTTCATGCTCACGATGGTCCTGATCCCAAAGGGCCTTGTCAGCTCGGAAACGGCCTTCATCATGGGCAGGGGGCCGATGGCCACCACGGCGTCGTAGCCCGCCCCTTCCTCAATCCGTTTTCGCAGCGCTTCGGTCACAAAGCCCTTGTTGCCGTTGGAGCCGTCGTCTGTCATCAAAAACAGGTTTTCGCAGGCAGCGCGCATTTCCTGCTCCAAAATAATCAGGGATTCGTTTCGAAAGCCCATGATGCCGTCCACCTTGGCGCCTGCGTCATGGAGCGCTTTCGCCTGGGGATAGGCGATGGCCACCCCCAGCCCGCCGCCTACCACCGCGGCGCGCCGTATACCCTCAAGATGGGAAGGCTCCCCCAGCGGGCCCACGAAATCGCGGATAAACCCGCCCTCTGCCTGCTGGTCCAGATGGTTGGTAGTAAAGCCCACCTTTTGAAAGATAATGGTGACGGTGCCCTTCTCCCTGTCATACCCCGCAATGGTCAGGGGAATCCGCTCTCCCTGATCGTCCACCCGGAAGATAATAAACTGCCCCGGCTGCGCCTTTTTCGCCACATGGGGCGCAAGAATCTCCATCAGCGTGACGGTATCGTTCAACCGCCTCTTTTTTACGATTTGGTACAAACGGGCTTCCTCCTTGACTCGAGTTACAGCTTTTCCAGCGGGGCGACCCAGTCGCCATTGATAATGGGATCACCTTCAAAGCTGGGTGCGGCCCAGCGCACGGCGTTTGCAATCACCTGCTGTATCTCCCTTTGGTGATACACGGGGAACGTTTCATGGCCGGGCTGGAAATAAAAGATGCGCCCGTAGCCCCGCGTAAAGCAGCAGCCGCTGCGGAACACCTCGCCGGATTGAAACCAGCTTAAAAATACCAGCTCCTCCGGCGCGGGGATGTCAAAGCGTTCCCCATACATTTCTTCATGGGGGATCTCAAAGTACGGCGGCAGGCCCCGGGCAATGGGATGCTGGGGGCTGACGACCCATACCCGTTCCTTTTCCCCCTCCTCATGCCAGCGCAGGGAACAGCTTGTACCCATCAATGACCTGAAAGGCTTGGACATGTGGCCGGAGTGAAGCACGATCAGGCCCATGCCGTTTTGCACGCGCTTTACGACGCGACCAGCCACCTCATCAGCCACTTCTTCATGCTTGGCATGGCCCCACCAGACCAGTACATCCGTTTCCCGAAGCACGTCTTCGGTAAGGCCGTGCTCCGGCTCCAAAAGGGTGGCGGTGCGGACCAGAATATCCTTGTCCGCCCCGAGAAACCCGGCAATGACCTTGTGTATGCCGCCGGGATAGACAGCGGCCACATTCTCCTTCGTATTTTCATGATAAAATTCATTCCAAACGGTGACACGGATCGCCATGCGCCACACTCCTTGTTTAGATTGCTGCAGGAAAAAGCGATATGCTTTCCTATGTATCATACAGCGTTTTTCGCTGTTTGCAAGCCATAAAGCCGAAAAAGTACATCCGGTGTTCAAAAGCATCTTCCGGTGCATTTGTCCCAGGGGCTATTGCATGAAAGGGAAAGGCTTGCTATAATCAAGTTAATTGGAAGGTTTGATTCCGACAAGCCTTCTGTTTTTCTGCATAATCGCGGAATTGCGCACAGGAAGCGGGTATATATCAAGTGTTGATGTTTTATGCCTTGGGATTGCTGGGCGGCATGGCCTTTGGATGGCTTCAATACCGTTTTCTTGTCCGGGTCATAGGCAGTGACGGCAATGCCCGCCCGCTTTTTCTGGCGGTGAAGCTGCTGCTGTGGGCCGTCATCATGGTCCTGCTGGCGCTGTGGTCCGTTTCCGTACTGATGTGTTTTGTGGCAGGCGCCACCGCCGCCATGCTGGTGAGCCTTGTCCGTATGCGGCGCGGCGTAAAGGAGGAGTAAGCCTTGGAGCTCAAGATCAGCCTTTTCCCGGAACACTTTTTGGTGTTCGGCATCAATGTGGGCCTTTCGGTGGTCATCGCCTGGGGTGTATTGGCCGTCCTGATTCTGGCGCTGGCGCTGATCCGCGTCTTCGTCATCCCCAGGTTCCGGCAAAAGCCCAGGGGGTTTCAAAACGTGCTGGAAATGGCGGTGCAGGGCGTTTACGGCTTCGCCGAAAACAAGGTCGGGCACCATGCCGCCAATTACGTGGCCCCGGCCGCCATGACGTTCATGGCCTATATTTTCTTCACTACGCTTGTAGAGCTGTTCGGCCTGCCCCCCGCCACCGAGGACCTGAACTGTACCATTGCCCTGGGGCTCTGCTCCTTTCTGACGGTAAACATCGTTGCCGTCAAGTGCGCGGGCCTTCGCGGGCGGCTCAAGAACCTGGCAAGCCCCAAGGCCATCGTTGCTCCCATCCGCGTATTGACAGACTGTATTGCGCCCTTTTCCATGGGCATCCGCCTTTTTGCCAATGTGCTGGTGGGCGGCGTTATCATGCAGTTGATCTATGCGGTCGTCCCCATACTTCTGCCCGCTGCGATCGCCTCTTATTTCAACGTGCTCCATGTGGGCATCCAGACCTTTGTATTCAGTCTGCTTTTCCTGACGTATGTCAGCGAGGCAGTTGGCGAAGTAGCTGAATAAACAAAAACCCCTGTTCTCACAACATAAAGGAGGAAAAGAATATGTCTAGTCTGGGACTCATCGCTATCGCGGCCAGTATCGCTGCACTGTGCGGCGCCGCTGCCGCCCTTGCCATGTCCATTGCCACCGGCAAGGCTGTGGAATCCATCGCCCGTCAGCCGGAGGCTGCCGGAAAGGTGAACTCCTCGCTGCTGTTCGGCCTGATCCTGATGGAGACCTGCGCCGTATACGCGCTGTTGGTGGCCATTTTGATCATCTTCATTCTGGGCGGCAAGGTTGCGGCCTAAGGCTGCCGGAGCGCATACTGCTGTATGGCCGCCGGCCGCGCCGGGAATGAAACGGAGGAATCCCTGTGGAAGAATTGTTTAACCCAACCACTATTTTGCTGCACGTCATCAATGCAGCCATCCTGCTGGTGGCGATGTATTTCCTGCTGTACAAGCCTGTGCGGAAATTCACCACCGCCCGTGCCCAAGGCGTGGAGGAGCAGTTGAAAGACGCTCAGGATACGCAGTTAAAGGCCCACGATCAATGGACGGCCGCCCAGCAAAAGCTGAAGGATGCCGATCAGGAGGCCATGGCAGCCATCGCCCAGGGCAGCGTAAAAGCCCGGGAGCAGGCCCAGGATATGATCCAATCCGCCCGGGAGCAGGCCGAGCAGATCGTCGCCCAAGCCAGGCAGGAAGCCAACACCCTGCTCTTCACCGCCCGTGAAGCCATGGCGGACGAAGCCGCGGTCCTGGCCGTGGAAATCGCCGCCAAGGTGCTTTCCCGGGAGGTAAAGGCGGAGGACCACCAGCAACTGATTGATGAATTCGTGAAAAAGGTGGGCTGAAGCATGCTCAAAGGATTGCTTTTGACCGCCTTGCCCCTTACCCAATCACAGCACGCAGCCATCGAAGGCCGCTTTTCGGAGTTGATGGGGGAAACGGTTGCCTTGGAAGTCCGGGAGGAAAAGAACCTGCTGGGCGGCGTGCGTGTGGAATTGGGCGGAAGGGTATACGACGGCAGCTTGCGCGGGCAGCTTCAAAATGTATTGAGCACCCTGCAGCGAAAAGAGGAGGGCGGGCGGAATGCTTGACTGGAAATCCGTTGGCCTGGAGCTTCGCGGCAGGCTGAAAAGCTATACCCGGCAAATGGATATACGCGGCGCCGGCGAAACGCTGTCGGCCGGCGACGGCATTGCCATACTCTCAGGGCTTGCCGGCTGCAAGCTGGGCGAGCTGATTGAGTTTGAGACCGGCGGCTTCGCCATCGTCATGAACCTGGAGGAGGAAACGGTTGGCGCGGTACTGCTGGGCAACGATGCCGATGTTTCCCTGGGCACCCGTGCCTACGGCACCGGACAGGTGCTGTCTATCCCCGTGGGGGATGGGCTGATAGGCCGGGTGGTGGATCCCCTGGGTCAGCCGCTGGATGGCGGCGGGCGGATCCATACTACCGAATTCCGGCCCATTGAATCGCCCGCGCCCAGTATCCTGGACCGCAGGCCCGTATCCAAGCCCATGGAAACCGGCCTGATGGCCGTGGACGCCATGGTGCCTATCGGCCGCGGCCAGCGGGAACTGATCATCGGCGACCGGCAGACGGGCAAAACCTCCGTGGCTGTGGACACCATCCTCAACCAAAAGGGAAAGAACTTAAGCTGTTTTTATGTGGCCATCGGTCAGAAGGCTTCCAGCGTGGCGCAGATCATCGCCCAGTTGAAATCCTCCGGCGCCATGGCGTACACCACCGTGGTATGCGCCACCGCCAGCGATTCCGCCACTATGCAGTATATCGCTCCCTATTGCGGTTGCGCCATGGCGGAATGGTTCATGCTGGGCGGCCGCGACGCGCTTGTGATCTATGACGACTTGAGCAAGCATGCCGTCGCCTACCGGGCCATGTCGCTGCTTTTGCGCAGGCCCCCGGGCCGGGAAGCCTATCCGGGCGACGTGTTCTACCTCCACTCCAGGCTGCTGGAGCGGGCTGCCTGCCTGTCTGAGGCAAAGGGCGGCGGTTCATTGACCGCGCTGCCCATCGTGGAAACCCAGGCGGGCGATATTTCCGCCTATATCCCCACCAACGTGATCTCCATCACCGACGGCCAGATCTTTCTGGATACGGACCTGTT
Organism: Bacillota bacterium; assembly: GCA_023458835.1. Taxonomy (GTDB): domain Bacteria; phylum Bacillota; class Clostridia; order Christensenellales; family Aristaeellaceae; genus JAEWAH01. Next base: position 3,327 of record JAEWWY010000396.1, on the reverse strand, counting down.
CCGGGAAGGCGTGCGCCCCGCTGTAAACGGCGGCCTTTCCGTCAGCCGCGTAGGCGGCGCGGCCCAGACAAAAGCCATGCGCATGGTGGCCGGGCAGCTTCGCCTGGAGCTGGCCCAATACAGGGAGCTGCAGATATTTTCCCAGTTCTCCTCGGATATGGACGATGCCACCCAGGATATGCTCAAATATGGCGCGCTTTTGATGGAGCTTTTAAAGCAGCCCAACAACGCGCCGCTGGAGATGCCTGTACAGGTCTCCCTTCTGTATGCCGTCACCAGGGGCCTGCTTGACCGCAATACCCCGATAGAAATATTGCGGGCCTTCAAAGCGCGGTTTCCCGAATACCTTGCCCTGCGCTTCCCCCATGTGGTGGAAACCCTTTCCCGCCAAGGCAAGTTTGACGACCAGTTGGAAGCGGAGCTTACCGCGGCCGTAAAGGAATGGCGCAGGGAATATGACGCGGAGGCCTCGTTATGAGTTCCATCGCCGAGATCCGCCATCATATCAAGGTGGTCAGGGACACCAGCAAGATCACCCGGGCCATGTACCTGATCTCTTCGGCCAAGATGAAAAGGGCCATGCGCATGCATGACCAGAATCAGATCTATTCCACCCGGGTGCGCTCGGATATCCGGTTCATCATGGACAATATTGGGGAGAGCATCCGCAACCCATACTACCGCCGGCATGGCAAAAAGACAGGCTATGTGGTGATCGCCGGAGACAAGGGGCTGTGCGGCGGCTACAACAGCGAGGTGCTGAAGCTGGCCCGGAGCACGATCCAGGACGGTGTCCATGAGCAGCGCTACCTGTTCACCATCGGGCATATGGCCAGCGAATATTTCCTGCGCCTGAATATGCATCCGGACGTGGATTTTTTGCATGTGATCCAGGATCCCCATCTGTACAACGCCCGGCAGATCACAGCCACATTGTGCAGGCTGTTTCGGGACAAGGAACTGGATGAAGTCAATATCATCTATACGGTGCTGGAGAAGGTGGGGCAATTGAGGCCCACCGTACTGCGGCTTCTTCCCATATTGAGGGAGGATTTCGACGATGCGCCCATCCTTCACGCCCCTACCAGCCCCCTGAAGTTCCATCCTTCCGCGGCGGAAGTGCTGGATGCCATGGTCCCCCATTACCTGGTGGGGCTGGTATATTCCGCGCTTGTACAGTCCTACGCCAGCGAGCACAGCGCGCGCATGTCCGCCATGGATGCCGCCACCCGCAATGCCGATGAAATGCTGGGCCGCCTGAGCCTTCAGTTCAACCATGCCCGGCAGGCCATCATCACCCAGGAGATTTCGGAGATCATCTCCGGCAACCCTGACCAAGGAGCGATATCATGACGAACGGAACGGTCAAACGCATCATCGGTCCGGTGCTGGACGTAAAATTCCCGCAAGGGGAAACGCCCCCCATCCATACCCTGCTGTATGTGCTGGATGGCAAGCGCAGGGTGGCCGTGGAGGTCAGCCAGCATTTGAAGGATGCCGTGCGCTGCATCTCCCTGGAGGCGACGGAGGGCTTGTCCCGGGGGCTCCCGGTAGAAAACACCGGCGGGCCCATCCGCATCCCGGTGGGAAAGCAAATGCTGTCCCGCACCATCGACGTGCTGGGCCGCCCCATCGACGGCAAGGGCGATATCCCTGCTCAGGATGTGCTGCCTATTCACAGGCCCGCCCCTTCCTTTATCGAGCAGCGCCCCGTGACCCAGGTGTTTGAAACGGGCATCAAGGTCATCGACCTCTTGGCCCCCTATGCCCGCGGCGGGAAGATCGGCCTGTTCGGCGGCGCAGGCGTGGGCAAGACGGTGCTGATTCTGGAATTGATCCATAACATCGCCACGGAGCACGGCGGCTTTTCCGTGTTCACCGGCGTCGGCGAGCGCAGCCGCGAGGGCAATGACCTGCTGACCGAAATGAACGAGTCCGGCGTTATCGACAAAACGGCGCTGGTGTTCGGGCAAATGAACGAGCCGCCGGGGGCCCGCATGCGGGTGGCCCTGACGGGGCTCACTCTGGCGGAGCATTTCCGGGATCAGGAAAAGCAGGACGTGCTTTTGTTCATCGACAACATTTTCCGCTATGTGCAGGCGGGCAGCGAGGTTTCCGCGCTGCTGGGCCGCATGCCCTCCGCGGTAGGCTATCAGCCCACTCTGGCCACCGAGGTGGGTGCGCTGGAGGAGCGGATCGCTTCCACCTCCCAGGGCTCCATCACCTCCGTACAGGCCATTTATGTGCCTGCCGATGATTTGACCGACCCGGCCCCCGCTTCCATCTTCACGCATCTGGACGCCACCACCGTGCTTTCCCGCCAGGTGGCGGAGCTTGGCATCTATCCGGCCGTAAGCCCCCTGGATTCCTCCTCCCGTATCCTGGACCCGAACATTGTGGGCCAGGAGCATTATCAGGTGGCCATGCGGGTACAGGAAGCGCTGCAGCGCTATAAGGAGCTGCAGGACATCATTGCCATCCTGGGCATGGAGGAATTGTCGGAAGAGGACCGGCTCACCGTTTACCGTGCCCGCCGCATCCAGCGCTTCCTTTCCCAGCCCATGTCTGTGGCGGAGGTGTTCACAGGCATCCCCGGCCGGTATGTGAAGCTGAAGGATACCATCGCTTCCTTCAAGGCCATCGTGAACGGTGAGGCGGACGATCTGCCGGAAGGCGCCTTCTTCATGGCCGGTGACTTGGAGGATGTACGCCAGAAGGCCCGCAAGCTGGAGGAGAAATGAGTATGGCCGCCACCTTTCGCCTGTCGATCATCACACCGGAGCATTCCTTCTTTGAAGGGGATGTGGAAATGCTGGTGCTGGAAGCGCCGGATGGCGAAATCGGCATCCAGGCGGGCCATACGCCCATGGTCATATCCACCGTGGAGGGGGAAATACGCCTTTTGCAAGACGGCCACTGGCGCTGGGCCGCCGCATCCTCCGGCTTTGCCATCGTGATCCAGGATCAGGTGCTTTTGATGCTGCAAACCGCCGAGTGGCCCGAGGAGATTGATATAAAGCGCGCCCAGCGCTCCGAGTATGAAGCCCGGGAGCGGCTGCGCCAGAAGCGGAGCATGGAGGAATATCATATGGCCCGCGCCATGCTGGCCAGGGCCATGGCCCGCTTGCGTGTTTCCAGCCGCCGTCACATCAATGACTGACCGCCAGGGAGGCTCTGCCTCCCTGGACCCACCGTCCAAGGGATATATCCCTTGGAAATCCCTATGTCAAATGAATCTATAGCCCAATAAAGCATTTCGGGGCTGGGTGCGGGAAGGGAACTTTTCAAAAAGTCCCCTTCCCGCACCTTTTTTATACGTACCCTGAC
>JAEWWY010000395.1 GCA_023458835.1 Bacillota bacterium | reverse complement strand
AGAAGACCGGCATTCAGACAGCCTCCAAGGTTCGCTCCTTCAAGGGCTTGCTCTTGCATCTCTTTGGCAGGCTCGCTGCCGCTTTATGCTTGCTCGCTTTCCAGTTTTAACCCTTGATTCGCATTATTATTCGCCCGCCAGGCTACGGTAAGATATTGCCGGGAGTATACGCGCGCCGGCTGTTATCTATTCCCCTTATAAGGTTTTCCGGGTGGTGACTGAACCGAAGCGCCGTCTGTGACGGATGAAGCGAGGTGAAGGAAGCAAGCGAAACGAGCAATACGAACGAATGTGAGTAGTGCGACGATTGAGCTTGCGGAAGGGGAGGGCGCCTTTTTCAAAAGGTTCCCTCCCCGCCCTTATTCTCCGCCCTCTCCGCGCATCCCGCTTGCGCAAACAAAAAGCTTCCGTTATAATGGGTTTTAAGTGTGCAAGATATGGAAAGGTTGTGACCTGATGGCAACAGACCTTCAAATCGCAAGGGCCGCAAAGCCAAAGCCCATTCAATCCATTGCTGAAGCCGCCGGATTTTTTCCGGAAACGCTGCATCCCTATGGCCATCTCGTTGCCAAGGTAGACCCGGCGCCCTATCTCAAGCGGGAATCAAAAGCCCGCCTGGTGCTGGTAACGGCCATTTCCCCCACTCCCGCCGGAGAAGGGAAGACCACCGTCAGCGTGGGCCTGGCGGACGGCATGACCTATACGGGGCGCAAGGCCATGCTGGCTCTCCGGGAACCGTCCCTTGGCCCGGTATTCGGCATGAAGGGCGGGGCCACGGGCGGCGGATACGCGCAGGTGCTGCCCATGGAGGCCATCAACCTGCACTTTACGGGGGACCTGCATGCTATCACAGCGGCCAACAACCTGCTGGCCGCCATGGTGGACAACCATATCCAGCAGGGCAACGAATTGAATATTGATCCAAGGCTTGTCACCTGGCGGCGCTGCATGGACTTGAACGACAGGCAGCTTCGCTTCATCGTATCCGGCATGGGCGGTAAGTCCAACGGAGCGCCCCGGGAGGACGGGTTTGATATCACCGCCGCCAGCGAGGTGATGGCGGTATTTTGCCTGTCTCAAAATGTAAGCGATTTAAAGGCCCGGCTGGCCAAGCTGGTGGTAGGCCGCACCTATGCCGGCGAAGTGGTCACCGCGGGCGACCTGAAAGCCCAGGGGGCCATGGCCGCGCTGCTTCGGGACGCGCTGATGCCCAACCTGGTCCAGACCATCGACGGCACGCCCTGCCTGATGCACGGCGGCCCCTTCGCCAACATCGCCCATGGCTGCAACAGTGTCATCGCCACGCAAACAGCCATGCGCATGGCGGATTACGTGGTAACGGAGGCCGGCTTCGGCGCGGACCTGGGCGCGGAAAAGTTTCTGGATATCAAATGCCGCTTTACCGGCATGTGGCCGGATGCCATCGTGATCGTAGCCACCGTCCGGGCGCTCAAGCACCACGGCGGCTGCCCCAAGGAGGCGCTTTCTCAGGAGAACCTTTCCGCGCTGGAAAAGGGGCTTGGCAACCTGTACGCCCACCTTGACCACATTCAAAACGTATGGAAGCGCCCGGCCGTGGTAGCGATCAACCGCTTTATGACCGATACCCCCGCGGAAACCGCATTGATCCAGGCAGCTATGGAAAAGCTGTCCGTACCCTGTGCATTGTGCGAGGCCTGGGAAAAGGGCGGCCGGGGCGCGGCGGCTTTGGCCGATGCCGTATGCAAGGCCTGCGAGGACAAGTCACAGCCCGGGCCCTCCTATACGTATCCCGGCGAGCTGCCCTTTCAGGAGAAGATACAGGCCATCGCAAAAAAAATCTATGGCGCTTCGGAGGTCAGCTTCGCCCCGGGCGTACTCTCCCAGCTAAAAAAATGGGAGCAGGAAGGGTATGGCGCGTATCCCGTATGCATTGCCAAAACGCAGTATTCCCTGTCGGACAACCCCAAGCTTCTGGGCGCGCCCCAGGGCCATACCCTCACGGTGCGCAGCGTGCGCCTGTCCGCGGGCGCAGGCTTTGTAGTAGCCTTCGCGGGGGATATCATCGCCATGCCGGGGCTGCCCAAGGTCCCCGCAGCCCTTTCCATCGATGTGGATGAGGACGGGAATATCACTGGCTTATTTTGATGGTTGAGGTGAAGAAAGCATGCAAACCCTGCAAATGCAATTATTGGATATCCTGCGGGAGGATTGCCGCATCCCTTTGGAAAAGCTGGCCGTCATGACCGGCCACAGCCTGGACGAGGTGGCCCAGGCCATCGACGATATGGAGAAGCGCCGGGTGATCCTGCGCTATTCCCCCATCATCAATTGGGATATGACCGACCGGGAACGTGTGGAGGCCATGATCGAGGTGCGCGTCACCCCCCAAAGGGACATGGGCTTTGACGCCGTGGCCTCCCGCATCTACCGTTTTGAAGAAGTCAAAAGTGTATACCTGATGAGCGGCGCTTACGATCTTTTGTTGCTGGTGGAGGCCCACACCCTGAAGGAGCTCGCCTTCTTCGTCAGCGAAAAGTTAAGCCCCCTGGAAATGGTCACAGGCACCGCCACCCATTTCGTGCTCAAGCGCTATAAATCCGACGGCGTGATCTTCGATACCGACCGGTCCGACCGCAGATTGGTGGTTTCGCCGTGAGCATTGATTATTCCAAATACATCAATCCCAGGGTGGCATCTGTGGCGCCCAGCGGCATCCGCAAGTTTTTTGACATCGTGGCCACCATGCCCGACGCCATTTCCCTGGGCGTGGGCGAACCGGATTTCATTACCCCCTACCACATCCGCAACGCCGCCATCAACAGCATCCTGGACGGGGAGACGCAGTACACCTCCAACTGGGGCACTCTTTCCCTGCGCCGGGAGATCGCCTGGTACCTTGCAAACCGCTATCATGTCACCTATGACCCCAATCAGGAGATTCTGGTGACGGTAGGGGCCAGCGAGGGCATCGATCTTTCGCTGCGGGCGCTTGCGAACCCGGGGGACGAGGTGCTTGTGCCCGAGCCCAGCTACGTCAGCTACAGCCCCAGTGTATTGTTTGCCGGCGGTACCCCCGTGGCGGTAAAGACGGACAGCAGCACCGCCTTCAAGCTGACGGCGCAGGCTGTCCGGGAAAAGATCACCCCCCGCACCAAGGCGCTGATCCTGCCCTATCCCAACAACCCCACCGGCGCCATCATGGAGCGGGCCGATTTGCTGGGCATCGCCCAGGTGGCTATGGAAAACGATATCCTGGTGATCAGCGATGAAATCTACAGCGAGCTGACCTACGGCCCCGGGCCCCACGTCAGCTTTGCCAGCCTTCCCGATATGTGGGAGCGGACCATCACCATCAACGGCTTCAGCAAGGCCTTTGCCATGACGGGCTGGCGCATGGGCTACGTGTGCGCGCCGGCGCCCATCATCGCCGCCATGTTCAAAATCCATCAATACGCCATCATGTGCGCGCCGCGGCAGGGCCAGGTGGCCGCCGAGGAGGCGCTGAAAGCCGGCCGGGAAAACAACTATGAGGACGTAGCTCAAATGCGCTTAAGCTATGACCGCCGCCGCAGGCTGATGGTGGATGCCTTTTGCAAAATGGGCCTGGATTGCTTTGAACCCCTGGGCGCGTTTTACGTGTTCCCTTCCATCCGCAAAACGGGCCTTGGCAGCGAGGAGTTCTGCCGGCGGCTGCTCGACCGCTGCCAGGTAGTCTGCGTGCCGGGCACCGCCTTTGGTCAAAGCGGGGAAGGGCACATCCGCTGCTGCTACGCTACGGCTGTCAATAAGTTGAGCACGGCTTTGGAAAGAATCGAAACCTTCCTGAAAGAACTGTAATGCAGGGTTTTTGGTTTTTCCAACGTTCCATTGGTTAAAATACCCTTGTTTTCGGAGGTGCAATTCATGCGTCGTGTCCTTTCCGGGCTCTTGGTCCTTATGATGTTCCTCACGCTTGGCGCTTTGGCGGAGGATGAGGAAATATCCTTCCTGGACCTGACGGGAGGAACGCAAAGCCCGTCCGCTTCGCCGGACCCATCGGCTGCACAGGATCCGCCCGCTTCACGGGACCCGTCAAGCCCACAGAATACGCCCGCCATCGTGCCCTCCGCGGATGGCTCGGTCCTTTTGACCATGAGCTTTACCGGGGATGTAACCATCGGCGGCGATGTGCGAAAAAGCGGTAAATCCATCTTTGACAAAGAGCTGGACAAGCAAAAGGG
>JAEWWY010000394.1 GCA_023458835.1 Bacillota bacterium | reverse complement strand
ATGTAGTTATAGCCGTACGCCGCCTCCACCTTGGCGATGGCCGTGATATCCTTGACGGTCATCAAAAAGGCCAGGGAGGTGCTTTTGATCAGGTGGATGGTCACGTTGCACAGGTTGGGCAGCGCGGCCACCAGCGCCTGGGGGATGATGATGCGCACATACGCCTGCACACGGGTAAGGCCGGTGGCCAGCGCCGCCTCCAACTGCCCCCGCTCTACCGTGAGCAGCGCCGAACGGCACAGCTCCGACAATTCCGCCGTGGCATTGATGGAAAACACGATGCAGGCGTAGAGGATGGGATTGATATCAAACACGTGGATGGGCAGCCCCAGGTTTTTTACGATCACGTTTAAAAGGCTGGGCAGAAGGCTGTACACCATCAGGATTTGCAGCACCACCGGCGTACCGCGGATGAAGGAGACATAAAACGATACGGCCTGTTTGACGCCCCGCACGTTGTATATCTTGGAGAGGGCCATAAAAAATCCCAGGGGCAGCCCGGTCAAAAGGGCTGTCAGGGTGATCAGCAGCGTGGTGGGGATGCCTTTTAAAGCCAGAAAAAACGTACGGACCATGTACTCAAGGTTCAGTTCCATATTGCCTCCTACGCCGCCACGCTTTTCCGGCCCTTGGACAGGCGGCGCTCTATGGCTGTAAAGGTCCGCTCTAACACCAGCGTCAGCGACCAGTAGACGATGGCCAGGGCGATATATGTTTCCAGCGCGTGAGCGCCGTAATTGCGGGAGATGATCAGCGTGCCCTGGCCCATGATGTCGATGAGCCCGATGGTGTAGGCCAGGGAGCCTTCCTTCATGAGCGTGATGAGGGAGTTGCCGAAATTGGGAAGCGCGAATTCCACCGCCTGGGGCAGCGTGATGCGGAAAAAGCACTGGGCCTCCGTAAGGCCGACGCTAAGCGCCGCTTCCCTTTGCCCCCTGTCCACCGCCTGATAGGCGGAGCGCATGACTTCCGACATGGAGGCGGCAAACAAAAGGATAAACGTGATGAGCACAAAAATGCCTTTATAAATAAAGTTGATATTGACCTGGAACAAGGTCATAACGAGTTCGGGAAGCCCGTAATACACAATGAACAGCAGCACCACCGAGGGCGTGCAGCGCATGGCCCCCGTGTAGCCGTTGGCGATCAGACGTAACACTCGCTTTTTGGAAAGCTTGGCACTGGCCAGCAAAAAGCCCAGGATGCCGCCCAGGATCACCGTGCCCAGCATCATCATGAGCGTTACCGAAAGATAAGGAAGCAGCGCGGGCAGCACTTCCAAAATAAATAACGGATCAAAAGGCCGCATGAAGAACCTCCCGGATATTGTGTTCCCGCGAAAATGAAAGCTCATTTTCGCGGGAACACATTTTTCACCTGCGATTCCGCATTTTTCATTTATTCCTGGATATATTGGAAAATATCCTCGCCGAAATACTGCTGCGACAGCTCCTGGACCTTGCCGCCGGCGGTGAGCTGCTCATTGGCCGCGTCATAGGCGTCGGCCAGTTCCTGCTCGCCCTTGTTAAAAAGCGGCCAGGTGGGGATCGCCTTGTAAGGCACGTAGGCCAGCTTGCCGTTTAAATCGTAGTATGGGCCGCCTTCTTTCTCCACGTTGTTCTGGAAGGACAGCTTGATGTCGAAGAAGGCATCGTACCGGCCCTCCAGCACCCAGGCGTAGGCGTCGGTGATGGTAAAGGTTTCGGAAGGCACCAGCTTTATCTGCTTGTCGGGGTGGGCATCGTTGTATTCCGTAACCACGGCATACTGGGCGCTTTGCGGGGGAGTGGGCACCAGCTTGCCGCTGTAGGCCGCAAAGCTGTCCATATCCTTGATCTGATCGGCGCTTTCGGCCCGGATGGCCAGGCCGATGATGCTGGCGGCGATCCGGTTTTTGGGGAAGATGTACTTTTTGGCCCGTTCTTCCGTAAACCAAACGCCTTTGATGCCCAAGGTGTATTTGCCTGATTCCACGCCGATGAGCAGATCGTCGTCGGTGGTGGGCACAAACTCAAACCGGTACCCAGGCAGCAGCTCATCCACCGCCCTCAACACCTGTACTTCAAAGCCGTCGGATTCGCCCTTTTCGTTGACAAAGTCGTAGGGCACATAAGTTTGGGTATGGGCCACATATACCGTCTTGACGGTTTCCGCCTGGGCGCCGGTGAGGGCAGCGGCCAGCGCGAAAACAAGAAACAGCGCCATGCCCTTTTTCAAAGCTTTCATGATCTTCTCTCCTTTTCCTATCCATGCCGGGGTGAACGTAACGCTCCTGAATAAAGGGGATTACTCCTGAATGTACTGGAAGATGTTTTCGCCAAAATACTCAAGCAGAAGCTCTTCGATCCTGCCACTGGCCTTTAATTGCTCCAGGGCATCGTCATAGGCGTCGGCCAGCGCCTGATCGTTCTTGCTGAACAGGGGCCAGGTGGGGATGGCCCTGTAGGGCACATAGGCCAGCTTGCCGCTCAGGTCCTTGTAAGGGGCATCCTCCTTGAGCACGTTGTTGTAGAAGGAAAGCTTGATGTCAAAGAACCCGTCGTAGCGGCCTTCCAGCACCCAGGTGTAGGCGTCGGTGATATTGAAGGCCTCGGAGGCCACCAGGGTCACCTGATTGTCGGGATGGGTGGCGTTGTACTCTTCCACAATGGCCCACTGGGCGTTTTGCGGGGCGATGGGCACCAGCTTGCCGCTGAAGGCGGCGAAGCTTTCCATATCCTTGATCTGGCCGGCATTCTCCGCCCTGAAGGCCAGGCCGATGATACTGGCGGCAATGTAGTTCTTGGGGAAGACATATTTCTTGGCCCGCTCCTCGGTGAACCAGGCGCCCTTGGTGCCTACGTTGTATTTGCCCGATTCGATGCCGATCAGCAGGTCATCGTCGGTGGTGGGCACAAACTCAAATTGGTACTCGGGCAGCAGCACATCCACGGCCTTCAATACCTGCACCTCAAAGCCGTCGGACTCTCCCGCCTCGTTGACGTAGTCATAGGGCACATAGGTTTGGGTATGGGCGGCGTATACCGTTTTAACGGTCTCGGCTTGGGCACCGGCGAGGGCCAAAGAGAGCGCAAGGATCAGAAACAAGGAAGCAACCCGCTTTGTATTTTTCATGATGACAATCTCCTTTTCCTGCTAATGCATTCAGTAGTCTTGCTGCAGCTTCAGCGATGCGGCCTTATCCCGCACCCACTGAAGGCGGTTCAGATCGATGTCGCCGGGCACCGTGCAATCCGCGCCAAGGATGACGCCGGTCTTTCCGGCATCTTCCAGCAGTTCCTGCGTATAGTGCTCAATATCTTCCCTGCTCCCCGCATACAGCAGGGAAGTTTTTGTGTTGCCAAACCCGCCGATCACGGCGCGGCCGCCGAAGAGCTTTTTGCCCTCCTTCAGGCTGACGCCTTCCACGGTCACAGCCCAGTTGACGGCCTTCACATCGTAATCGGCATACAGGCGAAGGTCGTTGCGGCTCCCCTCATACCCGCAGATGTGCAGGATATTGTAGGCGCTGGCCTCATGGGCCGCGGCCAGCACCAGCTTCTCGCTGGGGGTTACCGCGCGGCGGTATGTGTCTTTGGCAATGCGTTTGTCCTGTACGTTCTTGACGCTCAGGTAGATGCCCGTGGCCCGGCCTTCCAGGATGACGGCCCGGGAAAGGTCCGCAAGATCCTGGGCGATCACCCTGAGGGCATGCTTCACCGCCGCCTCATCCTCCAGTAAAAGGTCGGCCAGGATCTTCTCGCCGCCGTCGCCGGTGGTCCCCCCAACCAGGAACCGGAAGAACGTGGCAGGGGAAAACACGTTGTAGAACGTGGCCACTTCATCGCCGAAGGAGGAGGTCAGGCTGCTTGCCAATTCCGCCTGTCCCAGGATCCAGGGATGGTCCTCCCCGATGGGCGCAGCCGCATACAGATCGGAAGCTGATTTGGCGTTTGCGATGGCGGCATTGGGATAGCCGAAATAGCCGTCGCTCATGAGCTTGACAAAATCGGGCTGAAACTCCCTGTAGAATTTGAGATGGCCGTCGATATTCGTCTGTATGACCGCTGGGTTCTCCAGGGCATCGGTAAAGTCGCTCTCCTTGGCAAAATGGAACCAGAAGCCAACCGGCACCCGCTTGACGGGTTTCAAGTCAAAGGCATCCAATACAAGCTGTTTTTTTGACATGTTTTTCTCCTGCCTGATTTTTGCTGTATCGGGGGGCTTCGCTATGCGCCGCCGCCCCGCGTTATTACCGCTTCACATAGGATACACGGCAACATCGACGCCTGATGCTCGTGCCCATCGGCCATCCTCCCAATCATATCATTTAATTCCTATATGTTTTATAGGATATTGGGAGTATATGTGCCAGGTTCCCGTTTGTCAACTGCTTTTTTGCATTTTTTCAAAATTTATTGGTGAGCATTTGCCAGCTTGAAGGTTGCATAAGGAAACAGATTCAGTTACAATCTTGTCCTATCCCGAATTGGAGGTACCTATGCAGCACTGGAAAAAAACAGTGGCCCTGTTTCTCACAGGGCAGATGATTTCTCTTTTCGGTTCGTCCCTGGTGCAGTATGCCCTGATGTGGAGCGTGACGCTGCACTCTCAATCCGGAGCCATGATGACCATTGCCATCCTCTGCGGTTTTCTGCCGATGTTTTTTCTGGCGCCCTTTGCCGGCGTCTGGGCCGACCGGTATCCCCGCAAGCGGCTCATTATCCTGGCCGACGGCGCCATTGCGCTGGCGACACTGCTGCTTGCGGTGCTGATGCTGCTTGGATACAACGGGCTTTGGCTGATTTTTGCGTTCATGGCTGTACGGGCGCTGGGCTCGGCGGTGCATAGCCCGGCCATCAGCGCCGTCCTGCCCCAAATCGTGCCGCCGGAGGCGCTCACCCGTATCACCGGCATCAACAGCAGCATACAGGCGGCCGTACTGCTGGTGTCACCGATGGTCAGCGGCGCGCTGTTGACATTGACCAGCCTGCAGGTCATCCTTCTGATCGACGTGTTCACCGCAGCGCTGGCCATTGCCATCCTGCTGCTGTTCATACCCATTCCCACCCATGACAAGGCGAACGCGGCCGGGAACACCGGCTACTTTGCCGACATGAAGGATGGCTTTGCCTACATTGCCGGGCACCGCTATATCAAGTTTTTCTTTCTGTTTTCGCTGGCGTTTATGCTGATGGCCGCGCCGGTTGCCTTTTTGACGCCTTTGCAGGTGACGCGCAGCTTCGGCGCGGATTACTGGCGGCTCACCGCCATTGAAGTCGCTTTTTCCATAGGCATGATGTTAGGCGGCGGGCTTATTGCCGCCTTGGGCGGTTTCAAAAACCGTATGCATACCATGGGGGCGGCAATGCTGCTCATGGGTCTGTGCACGGTGGCGCTGGGGCTTGTGTCCAGCTTCTTTGTGTATTTGGGCTTTATGGCGGTGGCGGGATTTTGCATGCCGTACTTCAACACGCCGGCCACTGTTATTCTTCAGGAGCGGGTGGAAGGTGATTATCTGGGCCGCATCTTCAGCGTGATGGGCATGATCAGCAGCATCGGCATGCCCGCCGGCATGCTGGTGTTCGGTCCGCTGGCGGACACCGTTCCCATTGAAACGCTGCTGATTGTGACCGGGGCTGCCATCGTGGTGATCAGCTTTATCGCCCTTATGAGCCGTACGATGCTGGAAGCCGGTCGGCCAAAGCCCAAGCCGGAGGAGGCGGCATGACTGGAAGCGGTACGTTTGTCAGGCTGGTGGAGCGCTGATAGGCTTCAATGACTGTCATCCAGCGCATGCGCAAGCTTTTCCATCGCCTGCTCCAATACGAGCCTGGGGCAGGCGATGTTGATCCTTTGAAAGCCCTCTCCGCCGGTGCCGAACATGCGGCCGTCGTCCAGCCACAACTTTGCCTTGTGCACGATCAGGCGGTTTACTTCCTCCGCGTCAAGGGAAAGGCCCCGCATATCAAGCCAGCAAAGGTAAGTGCCCTCGGGCGCGGTCAAACGCACCCTGGGCAGCTTGCCTTTTATAAAGCCATCCAAATAGCGCAGGTTCCCCTGCAGGTAGGAAAGAAGCCCGTTCAGCCACGGTTCCCCCTGGCTGTAAGCCGCCTTGCAGGCAGTGATCCCCATCACATTGGGCTGGCTGTAGCCGGAGGCCGCCAGTTCTTCTTTGAAAAGGTGCCTTAGATTTTTGTCCGCGATCAGGATGTTGGAGATCTGCAGCCCCGCCAGGTTGAAGGTTTTGGTGGGGGCGGTGAGGGTGACGGCGATTTTTTGAAATTCCGGCTTGAGGCCGGTAAACACATGGTGGGTGAAGCCGGGATACACAAAGTCCTGGTGGATCTCATCCGCCGCCACATAGGTGCCGTGGGCAAGGCATATATCCCCCAAACGGGTAAGCTCCGCTTTTGTCCATACCCTTCCTACGGGGTTGTGGGGGCTGCACAGCAGGAAAAGCTTTACGCCCTGCTGCACAATGGCCTGCTCAAAGCC
>JAEWWY010000393.1 GCA_023458835.1 Bacillota bacterium | reverse complement strand
GTATGTGGAGGAAGTTACGGAGAAGGTGTACTTGGGACAGCTTACCGCCGAGAAGGGCGTTGAGGAACTGGTCAAGCTGGCCAACGACGCTATTGAGCTGTATAACCTGACCAACTATTAAGCAAGGCTGGGGAAGATTTCCCCGGACCTCATCCCTTTGGAATCCCCTGACAGGGTAGGGGGGAAATAAGGATGCCCCTTTCGCTGCAAGTGAGCTGCGAAAGGGGCATTTTTATGGGCGTGAGCGGATTCATACGAATGGAAGGCATTGCTGCGCCGATGGGTCCCGCATGGAAGCAGGCCTCCGCCCTGCGCTTACCTTGTGAGGATGGCAATAAAAACTTTCAATCCTACTGTGCTGCGAAGGATACATCCGGCGTTGATGCGGGTTGGTTTTGATGATATAATAAGGGCTGGTATCCAAACCCATTGTACAAAACCAAAGGAGAAGCTATGGAGCAAGAAACCAGGGTGGATGCGCAAAACGTATCCTACGCCTATGAGGATGCGGAGCAAAGCGCCCTTACGCATATCGATTTTCAGGCTGTAAAAGGCGAGTTTGTGGCGGTGCTGGGCCACAACGGCTCCGGCAAGAGCACGCTGGCCAAGCTTATCAACGCCTTATACCTGCCCACGGAGGGGAAGGTGCTGGTGTGCGGGCTGGACACCGCCAAGGAGAAGGATACCTGGGTCATCCGCCAGCATGCGGGCATGGTGTTTCAAAACCCTGACAATCAGATCGTGGCCACCGTGGTACGGGAGGATGTGGCCTTCGGGCTGGAAAACCTGGGCGTGCCTACGGAGGAGATGATCCCCCGCATTGACGAGGCGCTTTCCGCCGTTCGCATGACGGACTTTGCGGGCTCCGCGCCGCACATGCTCTCCGGCGGGCAAAAGCAGCGGGTGGCCATTGCCGGAATCCTGGCCATGCAGCCGGATGTGCTTGTGCTGGACGAGGCTACCGCGATGCTGGACCCCACCGGCAGGCAGGAAGTGCTGGAAACGGTACGCAAATTAAACCGTGAGCATGGGATCACCGTGATCTGGATCACCCACTTTATGGAGGAGGCGGCCCTTTCTGACCGGGTGGTGGTGATGTCCGACGGGCAGATCGTGCTTTCGGATACGCCCCGCTATGTGTTCCAATGTGTGGACACGCTGCGCAAGCTGCAGTTGGATGTGCCCCCCATGGCGGAATTGAATCAGCAATTGATCGGGGAAGGGATGCCCCTCCCCGGCGGGATACTGACCGTAGAAGAAATGGCCCGGGAGTTGACGGAGAGATTATGCCCATCCAAATAGAAAACCTGACCCATACGTATATGCCCGGCAGTCCCTTTTCGGCCACCGCTATCAGGGATGTTTCCCTGACCATTGCGGATGGGGAATTCCTTGGCGTTATCGGCCACACAGGGTCGGGCAAGTCCACCCTGGTGCAGCATCTGAATGGGCTGCTGACGCCCACCTCCGGCCATGTGCTGGTGGATGGGGTGGATGTGTTTGCCAAGGATACGAACCGCAAAAAAATCCGGCAGCAGGTGGGGCTGGTGTTCCAATTCCCGGAGCATCAGTTGTTTGAGGAGACGGTGGAAAAGGATATCGCCTTCGGGCCCAAAAACTTGGGCCTTAATCCGGAGGAAATCGCCGGCCGCGTGCGGGAGGCCTTAAGCCAGGTGGGCATTTCCTTTGAGGAATACGGCCAGCGTTCGCCCTTTGAGCTGTCCGGCGGCCAGATGCGCAGGGTAGCCATTGCCGGCGTACTGGCCATGCGTCCCAAGGTATTGGTGCTGGACGAGCCTACCGCCGGGCTGGACCCCGCGGGGCGGGACAGCATTTTGTCCATGGTCAAGGAGCTTCACGCGGCGGGGGGCCTGACTGTGATCATGGTCACCCACAGCATGGACGATATCGCCCGCCTGGCTACCAGGCTTGTGGTTTTATCCAAGGGCGCGCTGGTTTTGACAGGCAGCCCCAGGGAGGTCTTTTCCCGGGTGGAGGAGATGGAAGGGTATGGCCTGGGCGTGCCCCAGGCGGCCAGGCTTGGCTATTTGTTGCGGCGGGCGGGCTTCAAGCTGCCGGATGATTTGTATACCCTTGCCGAGGTTCAGGACCACATCCTGCGCATCTGGAAGGAGGCGGGATCATGCTGAGCAATATCACCCTGGGCCAATACTATCCCGGAAGCAGCGCCGTCCACCGCCTGGATCCCAGGATCAAGATCGCGTTGTCCATCGCCTTCATCGCAGCGGTTTTCCTGGTGAAGAATCTGCCGGGCTACGCTTTGGCGCTGCTGTATATTTTATTGACAGTCCGTTTTTCCACCGTGCCCTTCAAGCTGCTGATGCGGGGAATCAAGCCGCTTCGGTTTATATTGATATTGACCTTTTTGCTGAACCTGTTCTTTTCCTCCGGCGAGACGGTGGTGTTCAGGCTTTGGATCATCACCGTCACGTGGGAAGGACTGTCCATGGCCGTACACTTTTCCCTGCGGCTTGTGTTCCTGGTGCTGGGCACCAGTTTGCTCACGCTCACCACTTCGCCTGTGGCCCTGGCTGACGGGCTGGAGCTTTTATTGACGCCGCTGAAGGTGATCCGCTTTCCCGCCCATGAGCTGGCCATGATGATGACCATCGCGCTGCGCTTCATTCCCACCCTTCTGGAAGAGGCGGACAAGATCATGAAGGCGCAGATGGCCAGAGGCGCGGACTTTGAGTCCGGCAACCTGCTTGCCCGGGCCAAGGCCATGGTGCCGCTGCTGGTGCCGCTGTTTGTAAGCGCCTTCCGCCGGGCGTCGGACCTGGCCATGGCCATGGAGGCCAGGTGCTACCATGGCGGGGAGAACAGAACGCGGCTGCGGGTGCTGAAGGTGACCAGGCTGGACGGGTATGCCTGCCTGGTGACAGTGGGGCTGATCGTTTTGATCGTGCTGGAGGGTATTTTGTTATGACGGGCGAAACGCGCCCGCTACGCCGCGTGCGTTTGACCGTATCCTACGACGGCACCGGCTATTCCGGCTGGCAGCGGCAGGAGAATGCCATGAGCGTACAGCAGCGGCTGGAGGAAGCGCTGCAAAAGGCATTGGGCATGAAAACCGCCGTGACCGGGGCCAGCCGTACCGATGCGGGCGTACACGCGCTTGCCCAGGCCGCCCATTTTGATACAAGCAGTACCATCCCCGATGAAAAGTTCCCTTTCGTATTGAACAATCTTTTGCCTTATGATATCCGCGTGACAAACGCGCGGCTTGTGACGCCTGATTTTCACGCCCGTTTTTCCTGCCGGGGCAAGACGTACACCTACCGCATGCACAACGCGCCCCATGCCTCGGCGCTTTACCGCAACCTGACCTGCCATGTGCCCGTGTATTTGGATGCAGGCGTCATGGACGAGGCGGCGAAGCGGGTCATCGGCACCCATGATTTTGCGGCCTTTGCCGCCGCGGGCGGCAGCGCCAAAACGACCGTGCGCACCATCACGGATGCCGGGGTTTCACGCAAGGGTGAGCTGGTG
>JAEWWY010000392.1 GCA_023458835.1 Bacillota bacterium | reverse complement strand
CCTTTGCGGGCCCCCGCGGCGCGCTGCGGATGAAGGGCTACACCCTCTGGCCGGCCGAACCGACGCTGCGCAATTTCAAGATCGTGTTCGGCAACCCGGTCATCCTGCCGTCGCTTTGGAACAACGTTGTCATTACCATCGTGGGGACGGCGGTCAACATGCTGCTGACGACCACGGCCGCGTACGCGATCACGCGCCCCCGCCTGCTGGGCAAACGGTTTTTTATGGTGTTCTTCATCATTATGATGCTGTTCAACCCGGGGCTGGTGCCGGAGTATCTGGTGATCAAGGATTTGAAGCTCATGGACAGCATGTGGAGCATCGTCCTGGTGGCGGGCGTCAACGTGTATTACCTGTTCATCCTCATGCGCTTCATGCAGGAGGTGCCCGAGTCGATCCTGGAGGCGGCGCGCATCGACGGCGCCGGCCACCTGCGCACCATGGTATCCATCGTAGTTCCGCTGGCGAAGGTGGGTATCGCGACGATCGCCATGTTCTACGGGGTGATCCGCTGGAACGAATACTTCCGCGCGGGCATCTACCTGCGCTCCACAAACAAAACGACCCTGCAGGTGATGATCCGCAAATTCGTCGTGCAGGGTGACTTGACGGACCTGATCGGCTACAACAACATGATGAACAAGACGGAGCTGGCCAATGTAAACTACAACGCTTTAAAGAGCGCCGCCATCGTCGTGGGCGTGCTGCCCATTCTGGCGATCTATCCGTTTGTGCTCAAGTTCTACGCGAAGGATGTCATGGTAGGTGGCGTGAAGGAATGACCCTTCGATGCATCTGCCATTCATCATAACAAAAAGGAGGTTTCCACGATGAAGAAAACCGTACTGGCTATCCTGTCGTTTATGCTGGCAATGATGCTGGCAGGCGGCGCGCTGGCGGACATTGGTACGCCCGCCGCACCGGTCCCCGTAACGATGCTGCTCAAGGACATGTCCTCCACGGACCCGGCCGGCCTTGCGTACTGCGAAGCTGTCGAAAAGGCGCTGGCCCAACAGAAAATCTATGTGGATTTCTCGTTCATCGACGCTCCGGCGGGCACCTATGTGGAGGTTGTGCCGCTGGCGGTAATGAACGGGGTGATCCAGGCCGACATCCTGTTCTTCCAGGGCAATACGGACAAGCAGGTTGCCGACCAGGGCTTCCTGGAGGATATGCGGCCCTATGTGGAAGGCTCGGCCTACCTCAAGGATGTAATGTACCAGCACAACAAGGACCGGCTGGAGAACAGCCCCTATCTGCTGACCGCCGCCCCGCTGGACGTGTTCGAGCCGGTCATCCGCCAGGATTGGACCGCGCAGCTTGGCACCTATGAGGTGCTGCTGGCCGATCCCTCCGTGGACAACTATTACAGCTTCTTCAAGGAATTGAAGGAAAAGGGCCTGTGCGAGTACGCCGTCTGCGTGTACGGCGACCATACCCGCCTGGACAGCGTGTTTGACGCGGCCTTTGGCATCACCACGACGCTGGTCAAAGCCGAGGACGGCCGCTGGGTGTACAAGCACGTCACCCCGGAAATGAAGGAGCTCCTGGGCTTCTACGCCAAGCTCTATGCCGAGGGGCTGATCGATCCGGAATACCTGACCAACACCTGGGACGTGGCGGAGGAAAAGTTCTACTCCGGCAAGGCCGCCATGCTGATCGGCAAGGCCGGCGCCACCATCGACGTGTATGACAAAAAGATGATGACCGTCAATGGCGATAATGCCGCCCTGACCGCCCTGCCTCCGGCCAAGGGCAAAGCGGGCCAGTATTACATCGCGGTGGATGTAGCCAAGGAAGAGCGCGGCCGCGTGATTTCCGCGGATTCCAAGGTGAAGGAAGCGGCGTTCGCGGTGATGGATTTCGCGGCGAGCCCGGCTGGCCGTGTGCTGGACCTTTACGGCGTGGAGGGCTTCCACTATGACCTGGTGGACGGCAAGATCACCCCGAAGGCGGATGCTCCCGCATGGTATGGCGCGTTCTACACCAGCTTGAAGGGCCTTGACGAGAACTTGAAGGCCGATGCCCCCATGGGATACGCGGGCATGCTGTCGCTGGATCAGGCCGACCAGTACTACCTGGCCGACAACAAGGTCAACCTGCCCGCCGAATACGCCGCGTACTGGGACGCCATGTATTCCCTGTTCAAGGAATATGCCAGCGACATCATCCGCGGCCAGCGCCCGCTTGACGACTTTGACGAGTTCGTTCAAAAGTGGAACGCCGCCGGCGGAGATACCGTCAGCGAATACCTGGCGACCGTGATGAACTGAAACAAAACCAATGAAAAGGGCGGCGGACAGACCGCCGCCCTTTTCATACCACCAGCGGTAAAAAAGGAGACGTGTATGCTGCCAGCAAACTATCTCGAGCGCGTCTACGCGGGATTTTTCGGCAAGAATGTGGGCATTCAGCTCGGCGCGCCGGTCGAATCGGTGATCTGGACGCGGGAGCGCATTCAGGCCGTCTTCGGCGATGATATCCGCGGCTATCTGCGCCCCTATAAAACTTTTGGCGCCGACGATGACGCCAACGGCCCCGCGTATTTTTTTCGCGTATTGCAGGAAAGCGATGATCCGGACGTTGCGGACTTTGGCCGCGCCTGGCTTGATTATGCCCGGGAGGGCAAGGGCTTTTTCTGGTGGGGCGGCGTGGGCCAGAGCACCAGCCATACGGCTTATTATATGCTGAAAAACGGCGCTTCCGCACCCATCGGGCGGGAGGCGCTGGAAGGCGTCATGAAAATATCCGAGGGCATCGGCGGACAGATATTCGTCGATACCATCGGGCTGTGCCTGCCCGGCGAGCCGGAGCGGGCCGCTGATTTGGGCGGGAAGCTGGCCTCCGTTGCCTACTATGGCGAAGCGGTCTATGGCGGCAGGTTCATGGCCGCGGCCGTCGCGGCAGCCTTTGGGGAGCCTACGGTGGAGGCCATTGTTGCCCGTGCGCTTGATACGATCCCGGCGGACAGCGACTATGCCCGGGTGGCAAACGCGGTCATCGCCTTTCACCGTGCCTATCCGCGGGATTGGCAGGGCTGCTTTGCCATGCTGGAGCGGGATTGGGGCTATGACCGGTACAGCGGCATCTGTCCCATGATCCCCAACGCGGGCGTATGCATTTTATCCCTTTTGTACGGCGCGGGGGATTTCAACCGCACGGTGGAGATCGCCACCCTCTGCGGCTGGGATACCGACTGCAACGCCGGCAATGTGGGCACGATCCTGGGCGTGTTTTGCGGCATGGAGGGGATCGCCGATACGTATATCGGCCCCATGTATGACACGGCCATCCTGTCCGGCGTGAGCGGATACCTGAACATTTGCGATCTGCCCTCCTTTGCCCGGGAGGTGGCCCTTTGCGGCTATCGCATGATGGGTCAGGAGCTGCCTGCCGGCCTGCCGGACCCGGGCAAGGGCCTGGCCTTCGATTTTTCGCTGCCAAAGTCCACCCACGGCTTTCGCGTGAGCCATCCGTTCTATCTGCAAATCGCCAACCGCGCGATGGCGGATGGGCGGCGCGGCCTGCAGGTGCTTTTCAACCGCCTGCAAAAGGGCAATGAATGCCGCCTGTTCTTCAAGCCCTTCTTCACCCGCGCCGACTTTGAGGATGCCCGCTACAGCCCGGTGTTCACCCCCAAGGTGTGGCCGGGGCAGCGCCTGACGATCCGCCTGTTCAAGGAACAATGGACAGGCGCGGAGCCCATGACCGTAACGCCCTATGTACGCACCGCCTTTGACGGGCGCATCTTCAAGGGGGAGGGCACCGCGCCGGAAAACAACGCCTGGCAGGAAATTGTTTTTGATATCCCGGATGTGGAAAATGGCCTGATCGATGAAGCCGGGCTCATCGTAACCTCCCATTCGGTGAACACGTCAGACTTTGCAAGCCGCGACCTTGGCCGCTTCTTTATCGGCAGCGTGCATGTTACCGGCAACGCAGCATATGCCATCGATATGGCCAAAGCAAAAACGGAGTTTGGATGCCTGACGCCCTTTTCCCACAACCGGGGCCTGTGGACGGTGGAAGGGGATGGGATGAAGGTCATAGCGGAGGAGTCCGCCACCAGCTTTACCGGCAATTATTTTGCCGGCGACTATACGGTGCGGGCCACGGTCCAGGCGCAAAAGGACAGCTCCGCGTGCTTGCTGGTGCGGGGCCTGGGCACGGTGCGCCATGTGCTTTGCGGGCTGCTGCCCGGGGGCCGGGCGGGCATCCTGCGCTGCGACAGGGTATACGAAACGCTGGCTTCCAGCGAGTTTGCGTGGGAGCCCATGCGCGACTATTGCCTGGAAGCCAGGGTGAAAGGGGCCAGGGCTGAGCTGTGGATCGACGGAACGCTGATAGCCGCCTTTGACGGGCTGCCCTATACCCATGGCATGGTTGGCGTGGGCATGCCCTGCGGGGGAGAAGCGTATTTTTCCGGGATACGCGTTCAGGAGCAGGACGATGAGCGCCAGGCGGCAATCACGCCATCCTTGGCATAAATGCCCCATACATGGCTTATACCGCTTCAAAGCGCTCATGCGTCTATAAGCAATACGCCAAAAGTGAATCCACCCCCGCCGGCTGTCATCCTGAGCGAAGCGAAGGATCTTGCTTTTTCGTGTTGCCAACAGATCCTTCGCCGCCGCGTTTTTCAGGATGACAGCGGGCGGAGCTTGCTTGTATCCTATACGCTGGCATT
>JAEWWY010000391.1 GCA_023458835.1 Bacillota bacterium | reverse complement strand
ATAGGCGCTTACCGGATCATCGGTGACGGAGCAGTTGCGGGTGATCACGGCACTTTGATAATCAAACGTCAGGAAATCGGCGTACACGTCGCCCTTGATCCGGGAACCATCCACATAGCCTATGCGCGCGCCGCCCTTGCTGACCCTGTACAGCACCATCAGCCAGCCGTTTTCCCAGCCGTATACATAGACCGTGCCGTTGGTGCTGGTCATGGCTTTGCCTTTGGCCGCCCGCACGTATTCTGTTCCGGGCCCTGTGAATACATTCAGCTTTTGCCCCGGGGCAAAAACATATTCCACAAATTCATCCGGAATGTTGTAAAGGGCCGGTTCGATATCGGGCACCGGTTTTCCGTCCGGATTCTTTGTGTGCAGGTCCCGCATCTGCTGGCGCACCACTTTGACCAGATGTTCGTTGTGCCATTCGATGCTGTTGACCCGCTTGTAGGAGAAGCCCGGGTCCTCCCTGTACCAGGACTGGGCGTTGAAATAATCATAATAGTTGCCGTCAGGATCAAAGGGGAAACCATAGCGGGCAAAAATCTCGTTGAGAATGAAGCCCAGGGCGGTATATTGCCATTCCCACAACTCTTCCTCGGTAAGATAGCGCCTGTCGCTGTCGGGAATGATAAAGAAGTTGGAGGCAAAGGCATGCACCGGGAAAAGAGCGGTCCACAAGGCCAGCAAAACCATGGCGAAGGAGAGAAGCCTTTTGTGCATGAAAATTCCTCCCCATTTCTATATGGCATCCCTTTTTGTACGCAAATCCGGACAGGCCGGCTTCCTGCCTGCATGGCGCTTTGATGGACCGTATGCAACGATATGAAAATATTACCATGGCACGGGCCCGGTGTCAATGCAAAAGTGCCCTGCCGGTTTGGCAAGGCACACAGGCTGCGGATAAAATGCGGGCAAATTTCCGGGGATACGGGACCGGGAAAAGGACCGGGTCATTTTCTTGAAAAGTCTTCATTCAGCCAGCGCTGGATTTCTTCTTCAATGATGTCTGCGGCGATTTTGGTGCCGTTTTCCTCCCGCAGGCGCATGCCCAGCTCCTTGGCGGCCACGCAGTAGGATTTGGTTTGCGTCAGGTCAACAAGCGCCTTGGTCAGCTTCTCTACGGTCAAAAACTCCCGGCGGATGGGCTTGGGCCCCAGCCCCAGCGCCCGCACCCGCATGCCCCAGAAGGGCTGGTCGCCCCCGAAGGGGATGGCAAGGGTAGGCTTGCCGGCCCTCAAACCTGCCGCGGTGGTGCCGGCGCCGCCGTGGTGCACAACCGCCGCCACGTGTTCAAACAGCCATTCGTGGGGGATGAAATCCGCCACATGCACGCGGATGGAAGGGGCCGTCACCTCCGCGCCGCCCCATCCTTTTTGCAGGATCACCCGGATGCCCGCCTGCTCCACCGCCTCCAATACAATGGAGAGGGTTTTGCCCATATCCCCCGACACCATGGAGCCAAAGCCGATGTATACCGGCTTTTCGCCCGCGCCAAGGAATGCGCTAAGCGCCGGGTCCGGCGTAAAATCCGGCGTTTTGGGGTCCAGCCAGAAGCCCGTCATATGGATGTGTTCGTTCCAGGAAAGGGGGCGGGGCATCATCAGCGGGCTCACGGCATACAGCACCGGGATTTGATGGCCGTTCACCGTGTAATCGGGCCTGGGGCGTATCTTGCGCACCCGCATGCCCTGCTCCTTGCGCCAGCCGGTCAGGTACCTGTGCTCCAGGGAATTGATCAGCAGGTAGCCCACCCTGTAGGTCATCTTGTTCCAGGCCTTGCCGGCCTTAAGCCCCGGCGCGGAGGAAATGGGCACCACGTCGTTGTAATCCATGGGATAATACTGCGTTTGAATGCAGGGCACGTTGTTCTTTTCGGCAATGGAATACATGCTGGAGCCAAAAAAGGTGGTGATGATCGCTTCCGCGTCTTTGCAGGCTGTCTGCATATTGGCAAGCAGCGGGCCCGCCACATCCCGGATGGCGTTTTGAACCCGCTGCAGATAATTGATGCCGTTGGTGCCGGGCTTCATGATGCTGGCCATGAACTTCACCACATCGCCGGCCAGGGGATGGAAGCCCAGCCCCGCGTCCTTGACCATTTGCTCAAAGGGGCTGAAGGAAGCGATCCTGACCTCATGGCCGCGCTGCTTCAACTCCTGCCCCAGGATTATATAGGGCCGCACATCACCGGTTGAACCGATGCTGATCATGGTCAAACGCATGATGTTCCCTCCCAACCACAGCATAATCATGTAAGCCAAAGGGATTGTATGACCCGGTATTTTTCATCTCAGTATACTTCATGATACGCGGGAATGCAACAAGCCAGCTTTTGCCTTCATTGACACCGCCGCCCCGCGGCCTTATACTACAGGGGAGGGGAACATTTAATAAGGGACGCGCAAGGAGGAGAATCATGCATATCGGCATTGGCAATGACCACGTGGCTGTGGATATGAAGCTGCTTATCAAAGCGTATCTGGAAAGCAAAGGGCACACGGTGACGGATTTCGGGACAGGTACAAAGGAATCCGCCCACTATCCCATTTACGGCGCGCGGACAGCCAGGGCTGTGGCCGCCGGGAAGGTGGATTGCGGCATCGTGATCTGCGGCACGGGCATCGGCATCGGCCTTGCGGCCAACCGCGTCCCCGGCATCCGCTGCGCTATCTGCTCCGACCCGTATTCCGCCAGGATGGCCAAGGAGCATAACAACTGCAATATGATCTCTTTCGGCGCCAGGGTCGTGGGCATTGAGGTGGCCAAGATGCTGGTGGACGAATGGCTGAACGCCAGGTATGAAGAAAGGCACCAAGGCCGCCTGGATATGCTGGATAAGCTGTCCAGGGGCGAGGAGATTGAATAGGGCGGCGGATCGAGCCGCTGCTGCCCGTTTTGTTCGGTATGACACCTCATCCGGCGTTCGCGCCACCTTCCCCTCAAGGGGAAGGCTTTGCAACTGCCTTTGCGAATGGCTTGAAGCCCTTGCGCGCCATAACTGCGGAAGGGCTTCATCATATCAGGAAACAACTCCAGATAGGTTCTGCATAGAAAAAAATAGAAGTGCGCCGCCTTCTTCCCGTCCTCCAAAAGTGGCGGTCAAGCCTTCCCCTTGAGGGGAAGGTGGCGCGAAGCGCCGGATGAGGTGTCAGGCATGGACTGAATAAGACCGTAGATATCCTCACACACGCTGCTAAACCGAATGTTGATATCTGCGTTGGAATATCGCTTTACAACCAGCCCAAGGCCGTGCATAAATGCATCACGCTTTGCATCGGCCTCCATTCCCTCTTCACCGTAATGCTGCGAGCCATCAAGCTCAATCACCAATTTTGCACTGGCGCAGTAGAAATCAACAATATAGTTTCCGATCACTTTTTGGCGATGGAATGTAACAGGTAACTCCTTCAAAAAATCATACCAAAGATGCCGCTCCTCCTTCGTCATGCTTTTTCGCAGCTCTTTGGCGTTTGTGTTCAACCGTGGATTGTGCAGGCTGTTCATCTTTTGCGCCTCACCAATCGATTTCGCTGACAGCATTTGCTCAGGGCGCCATATACTGCCTGTGCGGATTGATATGATTGAAGATTGAAGCCCTCCCGCGTTGCGGGAGGGCTCGTTCATGCTTGCCTGAAAGCTCAGTCGTCTTCTTCCTCTTCCTCGGGAAGCTCGGCGTTATGGAATACGTTCTGCACGTCGTCGTTATCGTCCAGCATTTCCAGAAGCTTCTGGATCTTCTCCAGCATTTCCGGATCATCCACCGCCACGGTGTTTTGGGGAAGCTTCTGCACTTCGGCGGAGAGGAAGGACAGGCTCTGCTTCTCCAGCGTTTCCCGCACGTTGTGGAAATCGCCGGGGGCGGTGTAGATGACAAAGGCGTCTTCCTCGGCCTTCATATCCTCTGCGCCGGCTTCCAGTGCCATCATCAGAAGGTCGTCCTCGGAAAGGCCCGGGGTGCGCTCCAGGGCGATGACACCCTTTTCATCGAACATGAAGCCTACGCTGCCTGTGGTGCCCAGGTTGCCGCCGTTCTTGGCAAAGCAGTGGCGGATGTCGCTGGCGGAGCGGTTGCGGCTGTCGGTGATGACTTCCACGATCACAGCCACGCCGCCGGGGGCATAGCCCTCGTAGGTGATTTCTTCATAGTTGACGCTGCCCAGCTCACCGGCCGCCTTTTTGATGGAGCGGGCGATGTTGTCGTTGGGCACGTTGCTGGCCTTGGCCTTGGCTACGATGTCCCGCAGCTTGCCGTTGACGTTGGGGTCGCTGCCGCCTTCTTTTACGGCTATGGCAATTTCGCGGCCGATCTTGGTAAAAATCTTGCCGCGCTCCGCGTCCGCCTTGCCCTTTTTATGCTTGATATTGGCCCACTTGGAATGCCCGGACATAATACCCCTCCCAAGGCACAGGATTTCCATGAAACACAATATTTTAACATAGGAGACGCCTGTCCGTCAACCTCATGCAAGCGATGCTTTTGCGCCTGCCAGATTCTTCATTTGGGGCAAAACTTGCGTGCGGGGGCCAAATGTTGTAAAATAAGAATCTATAAAGGAGGTGCGGTCATGAAACGCATATAT
>JAEWWY010000390.1 GCA_023458835.1 Bacillota bacterium | reverse complement strand
CGCTCACCGTGTCCGGAAACGCCTTTTTGTATAACATGGTGCGCATCCTGGCCGGCACCCTGATCGAGATCGGGCAGGGGAACCTTAGACCTGAGATGCTGACTGAGGCCCTGGCAACCGGAAACCGCCTGCTGCTGGGGCCGACAGCCCCACCCCACGGGCTGGAGCTGACGCGGGTGGAGTATGATATAATTGGATAATGGTGGTGATCCAGGCGGGCGAACGCAGTTCGCCCCTACGGTGTAAAGCGTGGGTTGGCTCTTCTTCCGGCGCTTGCATGCCCGGCAGTGAAGTCAATAAACGCATTGCAACCGTAGGGGCGAACTGTGTGTGTAGACAGGGATGGTATACAGCTACCCCACAGGGCAACGATCCCAAAGCCGCTTTCTTCCTTGCAGATAACGTGCATCCTGGAATAATTTGTTGGAAGGCTGTATATCATTCCCCCGAACGTTCTGTATACCATCCTCCCGGTCTGTACACTGCGTTCGCCCGCCGGTACTTGACATCCATATACACAGGTCACCGTAATAAATCCAATCAAGCGATCTATCAAGCCACTACCCTACAGTAACGATGCGTATTTTATATGCAACAGGCGGGCGAACGCAGTTTGTCCCTACGGTGTAGTAAAGCGTGGGTTGGCTTTTCTTCCGGCGCTTGTATGCTTTGGCAGTGAAGTCAATAAGCTCATTGCAACCGTAGGGGCGAACTGCGTTCGCCCGCCTGGGCCGATTCACGTCACTGTTGAATAAATCCCAGCATCCATATTCATATAAAAACAATCCTCTTCCCATTTTAATGGATTTGTATCTATGTATTGCCACACCTCTTGATAGGCTTTTTCATTTCTAATTATTTTATCGTTGAACGATTTTTGCCATATGGAAAAGCCTATTTGCTTTGTGATGGAACCCTTAAATTGTTTCATTACCCGTGATAATGTGGGGACGAACTGTGTTCGCCTGCATTCATCCGGTGTAAGAAAAAGAATCATATGAATATGGTCGGGCATGATGCAATATTTGTCCACAGTGACATTTGCATAGATGGTGTTTAACTTTTGCACCTCACGATCGATTGTTTTTCCAATATTGGATAATGGCGGTGGTTCATTCGGGCGAACGCAGTTCGCCCCTACGTTTTTCCACAAAAGCGCACTCCTGTTTGTGACGCATATTGTCACAAAATATGCGCCACAGGAAGAATAATCATATCCTTCCAACCGTATTCTTTTCCGACGCGGCAGTTCCAAGCCATCACCACCTGTTAGGGGCGTAGGGGGGCGGACTGTGTTCGTCCACCTCAAGTTATTCCATTATCGACAATATAGGGGCAAACTGCGTTCGTCCGCTAAGATCGTCCATGATCTGCGCATAGTCTACTACAATCAAACGGACTCTTCAAGAATGAATTACTCTGTGCGTCCGTATCCTGTCATGTTTTTCACGGCTTGGACATATGCTCCTGTACAAACACTAGGGAGGTTTGAATATGCAGGAGTACATAGCCCAGCGGTGCATGTGCATTGCGGAATACATCATTGAGACGAAGGCGACGGTTCGGCAGGCTGCGCAGAAGTTTGGGGTATCAAAGTCCTCCGTGCACAAGGATATGGGGGAGCGGCTGCCCCATGTGCATGACGCGTTGGCCAGGGAAGTGGCGCAGGTGCTGGCCTACAACAAGGCGGTGCGCCATCTGCGGGGCGGCGCGGCGACGCGGGAAAAGTATAAGGGCATGCGGGAGGATACCCCGGAAAAGGACGATCCATGCTGATCAGGGGATACCCGATTCGGAAAAAAAGAAGGAATAATCCGCCAAACCGTAGAATATTACCCGTTAGCATTGCGCAAAGGTCTGCTTCCTGCGCAAATCCATAGCGGGAAAGGGCGCTAAGTACCTATGGCGGCATACAGCGATATCGGCATCGATTTGGGTACGTCCAACGTGCTGATATATATGAAGGGGAAAGGCATCGTGCTTCGGGAGCCAGCCGTGGTGGCCATCGACCGGGACAGCCGGCAGGTGCTCGCTATCGGCGATGAGGCCCGTCGCATGCTTGGCCGCACGCCCAGCACGATTTTGGCCATCCGCCCCCTTCGGGAGGGCGTTATATCCGATTTTGAGCTGGCCAGCGAAATGCTTCGCTATTTTGTAATGAAGGTCATTGGCAAGCGTTTCTTTTCTCGGCCCCTGGCGGTGGTATCGCTGCCCAGCGGCGTCAATGAGGTGGAGAAGCGCTCCATCATATCCACCATGTTTGATGCGGGCATGCGCCGCACGCAGCTTCTGGACCGGCCTGTGGCTGCCGCCATCGGCGCCGGGCTGGATTTGAACGAGGCCTACGGCTCCATGATCGTGGATGTTTCCGCCGGGGTGACGGATATCGCGGTGTTATCCATGGGTCAGGTAGTGGTCAGCGATTTGAGCAAGACGGGCGGCGACAGGTTTGACGACGCCATCATCCGGTATTTGCGGCGCAAGCATAACCTGCTGATCGGTGAACGCACCGCCGAAGAGTTGAAAATCACCATCGGCTCCGCCGTGCCCCGCACCGAGCAGTTATACATGGAGGTTACGGGCCGCAACCTTTTAACCGGGCTGCCCAAGACGATCCGCGTCACGTCGGATGAAATCACCGAGGCGCTGGACGAGCCGCTTCAGGCATTTATCGAGAGCATTCACGCCGTGTTGGAGCGCACGCCTGCCGAGCTGGCCGCCGACATCTTCGAGGCGGGCATCCTGTTCACCGGCGGCGGAGCGGAATTGATGGGCCTGTGTGAGGCCGTTTCCGCCGCTTTGAAGGTCACCTGCGCCGCTGCCGATGATCCGCAGAACAGTGTGGTAATGGGCTGCGGCAGGGTGTTGGAAGAGCCCAGGGCATTGCGCCATTTCCTGGACAGCGGGAGAAGAAGGCTGTTCTCGCGATAAGATCATACGAAATGGACCCGGCAAAATGCCGGGTTCACTTTGTATGATTTGGAATCCGGGCAGCGTACCGGCAGCTTCCGGGGAAGGGGAGTGTTATTTTTCCGGATCAATACAGCCAGCAGATGGGCGCGTCCGGGGTGACCTCCATATCCAGCTTTTTGTGCAGCGCGGTGGAGGCATCGTTCCCGGCCTTGATCTGGGCATAAGGGATGCGCCCCAGCGACTGCTGCCTTAACATCATGGCGGCCTCCAGCTTATACGCAAAGCCCCGGCGGCGGTAGGCGGGGAACACCTCCAGCAGCCCCATGGTGCCTTCGGGATGGGTACCGATAAAGCCGGCCAGTTCACCGTCCATATAGATTCCCAGCATTCCGGCCTCCAGCCGTTCCCTTGCGTATTGCTCATCGGGGATGCTGGTATAGTGCAGGAGCACTTTAGGCAGCTCCGCCAAGGTCAGGGGACGGATATCGGCGTCCTCCTTCATTTCCGGCACAGGCTCGTCCTTCATCCAGGCCGCCTGGCGGCAGTCCATGGCATGGGAAAGCGCAAGGCGGCGCATCAGCGCCTCCTTGCGGTAAGGCTGATGCAAAACCAAAAGCTGCGCGGCATTTACCAGGGCCGAAATTTTTGCGGCGCTTTCTTCCGAGGCCGCGCTGAGCATGTGGATGTTGCCGGGTATGTGGCGGATGAGCACGCCGTCCTCCCCGGCATAGAGAACCTCCGCTTCTGAAAGCCGCAGCGGCTCCAGCATGTCGATATGCAAAAGCCTGTCTTTTTCCAGGTACCTTCGTGCTTCAAGCTCCATGTTGGCCTCCGGTCATTTGAATAGCCATTACAGTATACAGGATTTCATTGCTTTTGAAACTATTTGCTTGCGTGAAACGAATATATAGTTGAGAGCGCAAGGGAAGGAGGTGTGATTTTGGATGAGGAGATGCGGCTGATACGCAAGATACAAAGGACGGGCAACAGGGCGGCCGCCGATCAACTGATACGCCATTATTACGATCAGATTTACCGGTATGTGTATAGGCAGACCTCTGATAAGCACACCTCCATGGATGTAACGCAGAATGTTTTTATTGCCATGCTTCAATCCATTTCCGGCTATGACCAAAAGCAAGGAGCCTTTCGTACCTGGCTGTACCGGATCGCGACAAATAAAACGATCGATCATCTGCGCAGCCATGCGGCGGAAAGAAGGCTCGTCCTTGATGTGGAGGATATTGACATTCCCGATGAAGCGGAATTTGCACGCCAAATAGAAATCAGGGACTTATTATCACGGCTGCAAGCCTATATCAATGCGTTGGGGATGGATGTACAGCAGATTTTTCGATTGAAGTTTTTCGGCGAATATACATTTGCGCAGATCGCGGCGATGCTGTCTTTACCGGAATCAACAATCAAGTCGAAGTATTACCGCCTGCTGAAAACGCTTAGAGAGGAGCTGCGGGATGAATACGATTGAGCCTACCCCATGCGAAAAGGAGAAAGCGATCGGGGAGATTTTAGAAAAGGGGCTGTCAAGGCCCAAAAGCCTTTGGGTCCACCTTGGGGAAATATACCGCGCCCTTGGACTGCGGTATATCTTTTTTGATATGGTAACGCCAATCATCATCATAGCCGTTGCGGCGGTATGCCTCCTTGTGCTGTATCCGATGGGCCAGGGGCGGCACATATATGCCATGCTGTTCCTGGCAGCCCCCATCTTCTTTGTCTTTATTGTGCTGCTTACCGAAGCAATGGAACAGGCCAGCGGAATGTACGAGTTGAAAATGACATGCAAATATACCATAGAGCAAATCACCGCGTTCCGTGTGCTGTGCTTTTCATGGATGGGTACAGTGTTCTGTGCCCCCGCCAGCCTGTATTTCAGCCGGCTGTCTGTTGCCCATGACTTTTTCAGGGCATTTTCCCTTTCGCTATGCGCCTTGTTCCTTTGCGCGTTTCTGACCATATCGGCCATACGGTATTTCCGCCGGAAATGGGTTCATTTCTTCATCATGCCCCTTTGGGCGGCGGTTGGCCTCTTGCCGGTCTGGGTTTTAGGCGGGCGGTGGGAAGCGTTCCTGTCCCAAATGCCTGTTGCCGTCACCGCAATGACGGCCGCGATTGCGTGCGCGCTGTTTCTGATGGAAATCAAAAAACTGATGAGTACCCGAGAAAGGGAGGCTGCGTATAATGCTGGCTGTTAACCGGGTCACAAAAAGGTATGGGAATTTTACCGCCCTCCAGGATATTACGCTGGAGTTTACGGGGGGCGTTTACGGCCTGCTGGCGCCAAACGGCGCGGGGAAAACCACCCTGATCAAAATGATTGCTACCTTGCTTTTTCCCACCAGCGGCGAAATACTTTGGGGCGGGACTGAAATCACGAAGCTGGACGGGGAATACCGCGGCATTGTCGGCTACCTTCCGCAGGAGTTTGGCTACTATAAAAATCAGTCCCCCCGCCAGTTTCTGAACTACCTGTCCGCCTTAAAGGGGATCGATCGGGCCAGCGCAAACCGTAAAGCAACAGAGCTTTTGGAGCTTGTCTCCCTGGGCGATGTGATGGACAAGAAAATGCGGAAGTTTTCAGGCGGCATGATTCAGCGGGTGGGCATCGCCCAGGCCATGCTGAACGACCCGAAAATCCTGATACTGGACGAGCCTACGGCGGGCCTTGACCCCAAGGAGCGGGTGCGTTTCCGCAACTTGATCTCCGCGCTTTCCAAAGACCGGATCGTCATACTGTCAACGCATATCGTTTCCGATATCGAAACGATTGCCAACCATGTCATTATGTTCAAGGACCACAAGCTGCTTTGCAACGACTCCCCCGCGAGTATTTGCCAAACGCTGCGCGGCAAGGTATATGAAACATGGAAGATTGAAAAGGTGGCGCAGCCCCACCTGCCATTGACGCAGCGGCAGGAGGAGGGGCGCACCCTTGTCCGGTTCGCCTGCGATACGGAATACACAGGCGAGGCCAGGCCGGTCACACCCAACCTGGAGGACGTGTTTTTGTATGCCTACCGGGATGAGGTGTGCTGATGAGGCTGTATTGGCTTGAACTGAAAAAGCTGCTTTCCTCCGCGGCGGTATGGGGGTTTATCGCCGCCTGCCTGCTGTTCAACGCCTATCTTGTAATAAGCGGCTCCGGCGATGTGTACGCGGATTTTGTGGGCGCCGCCGCCTATGATACGGGGTATGTTCTGAATCAATCCTTTTATGAAAAGCTCTCCAGGCTTACGGCAGCGGACGGGCAGGCGGAGTATTTGGAACAGCTTCAATACGAAACCGATGGCGCGGCCGATGTGTTCGAAGGGTACGATACAAAGTACATTGGAGAAGGATACATCGGCATATGGCAGGCAACGGGCCCCTTGGCCCAGGCGATGCGGGATAAATACTCGGCGCTTCAGAAGGCCGTCAACGAAAAGGCCGCAAGGGACGAAAGCCTGACCCTCTATTTCGCGGGGGCCACCTACAACCGGCATCAGCAGCTTTTTAACGATATCATGGGTTGGCTGCTGGTGGAGGGAGCGCTTCTTGCGGTGCTGCTGGTTTTCCTTCTGGTGGGATATGAAAGCATCCATAAAACGGGGGATGTTGTATACGCCGCAAAAAAAGGCCGCCGGATCCTGCGCATCAAAATGGCGGTATCCCTGCTGGCCGGGCTGGGCGCGTATGTCCTAATGGCGCTTTTCACCCTCCTTGCTTATTTCAGCCTCCATGATTACGGCGGCACCTGGGGCAGCAGCGTGTCCAGCCTGTTCAATTACAGGTATGACATCATTGGGGGATACAGGCCCTTTGTGACATGGCACAGCTTTAGCGTTTTGACCTATCTGGCGGCAACGCTTGGCATGAGCGCCGGCCTGATCGTATGCTTTTCGCTGATGGCCTTTGGCCTTGCCGTGCTGATACGCAACCACTATATAGGCTTTTTTGTCTTTCTTGCGGCAAACGCGGCTGTTATCGTGCTGCCGATGCAGATGCCCAAAACGCTGACAATAAGCCTATATTCCGGATACTATGCCATGCTCACGCCTGTTTGGCTATGGCTGAAGCACAGCCTATGGTTTACGGACGGCGATGTGGACATCCTGTGGCCCCACTTTGAAACTCTGGGCTTTTGCGTGTCGCTTCTGGCTTTGGCTGCCTTTTGCCTATTGGCCGGGATGTATTTCAGGAAGAGGGATCTGACATGAGAATTGTTTTTTATGAGATGAAAAAGATATGGAACATGAAAATGCTTCTCATTATTACGGCACTTTGCGCTTTCTTTTACCTCATGTTTTTGGAATATGAAGTTGATTTCCCCAACGGGCACCCTGCCGCCGAAGTGTTTGACTTAAGCATCCAAATGACAAAGGAATACGGCCTGACGCTGGAGGAGGCGGAGCATGCGGCATTTGTGACAAAAACCCGCGGAGAACTGATTGTAAAAGCGGAAAGCTATATTCAAAGCATGCCCATCTTTGCCCAGGCGGGGATACATACCTATGCGGACTATGAAAAGGTTGATGAAAAAGAGGAACAGACGGAATTGGAATCCGAGGCAATCTGGACGCTGCTGCGCGAAGCATGCGGCTTTGTCGGATTTCAATTGGAGGCTTTGGATTATATAGAGGCAAGCTACGATCAAGCCGGATATGTGGCGTATTTGCTTTCCAAATCGGCAAGCGAAAGGGAAACAGCCCGGCTGCTTGAGATCCAGGAAACGAAAGAGTATAGAAACATCATGAGCAGTTGGGTGCTTGAGAATACCGTTAATTACTCCATCTATTTGTCCATATTGGCCGTCCTGGCGGTACTGATACTCGTTTCCCCGCTCATCGCCTCCGACCGCGCCCGGAATATGCATCTTTTGCAGTATTCGGCAAAGCAGGGCCGGAGCATGATAGGGCGGCAGTTCGCCGCCGTTATGCTGTCGGCTTTTTTGCTGGCCACCCTTTTGCTTACCGTCTTTGGCGCCCTGTACAGCACCAACGGCACGTGGGTATTCTGGAAAAACGGGATGACCTCTTTTCTTGGTTCCTATGGCTTCTTTCTGTTCCGTATGACCTATGGCCAATACATCCTTGCCTGTATTGCCCTCATCTACATGCTGTGCCTGGGGGCGGCGGCCTTTGCCTTTGTGCTTTCCAGGTTCAGCCAGAACCTGATCGCCCTGATCTTAAAGCTCATTCCCTTTTTCGGCCTGATGGGCGCGCTGGCTTCCGGCGTTTTTCTCCATGCATTTCATTACGGGAACATTTTGTATACCGGAACAGGCATTTTCGGGATAGAGGCGATCGCCTGCGGTATGGTGCTCCTGGCAGGATTGGCAGCCTCTGTCTATACTGTGCGAAGGGAGAGGAAGGTGGACGTCGTTTGAGGGCGCCCGCCTCGCCTATCCGTTCAGCGCTGCCAATGCCTTGAAATCTTCCTTCATGGTACGGTACAGCTTTTTATAGAGCTTGAAGTACCCTTCATACGCCTTGCTGTTTTCCGCAATGGGCGGCAAATGGTTTTCCGTTTTCACAATGCGGTCGCAGGCTGATTCCACGCTTTCATAGACGCCCGTTCCCACGCCGGCCAGGATGGCGGCACCCAGAGCGGGGCCTTCGTCGGCCTGGATGGTGGACACCGTGCAGCCGTACAGGTCGGCCAGCATCTGCCGCCACAGGGGGCTGCGCCCGCCGCCGCCGCAGGCCACCATCTCCTTGATGGGCACGTGCATTTCCTTAAACACTTCCACGCATTCCGCCTGGGAATAAGCAACGCCCTCCATGACGGCGCGGATCAAGTGCTCCCGCCCGTGCATGGCGGACAGGCCGAAGAACACGCCCCGGCAGTCGGGGTCGGGATGGGGGGAGCGCTCACCCATCAGGTAAGGCAGGTAGAGCAGGCCCTGTGCGCCGATGGGCACGCCTTGCGCCATTTCCGTCATAATCACATAGGGGTCTACGCCACGGGATTTTGCTTCCTGCATTTCCGCAAGGCAGCAGGTATCCCGCAGCCAGCGAAGGGAAAGGCCGGCAGCCTGGGTGCAGCTCATGACCGTCCACTTGCCCGGCACGGAGGCGCATAGCGTGTGCACCCGGCCTTGGGGATCAATGGATACGGCATCGGATACGGCGTATACCACGCCGGAGGTGCCAAGGGTTGTAAAGGCCCGGCCGGAGCGGACCACGCCGGTGCCTACCGCGGCGGCGGCATTGTCCCCAGCGCCGCCCACAACCGGGGTGCCGGGGAGAAGGCCCGTGGCTTTCGCGCCCTCCTGATGGATTTTGCCCGTCACATCGGGGGATTCATGCATTTGGGCCAGCAAATCTTCCGATATGCCCAGTGCATCCAGCATTTCCCTGGACCAGGCGCGCTTTGGCACATCCATCAACT